>CAYUAM010000008.1:0-18330 GCA_964442805.1 uncultured Anaerolineales bacterium
GAAGGGGATTCCATTAGAAGGGAACCTTAAGGATCTCAGCCTGGCTACTCTCATCCAGTTGAATTGTGGCGAGCAGAGCACGGCTAAACTGGTCTTGGAGCGCGATGGCCAAGAGGGAGTCGTATTCTTCGACGGCGGCTCCGTGATCCATGCCAGCCTTGGCCCCTTGAGGGGTGAGGAGGCTATCTACGAACTCCTGCGCTGGTCAGACGCCCGTTTCCACGTGGAGAGCGGCAGGACTACCAAGGAGAGGACGGTGAATGTTAATTGGAACAGCCTCCTCTTGGAGGGGATGCGCCGCATCGATGAGGGGGAGGCCCCCCTCACCGAAGCCATGGGCCAGGAGGCGAAGGCCTTGCGGGCCATCCCCGGCGTGGGGGGAGCGGTCCTCATCTCTCGAGACGGCGTGGTCTTGGCCGAGTCGCTGGAGGCCGACGCAGAGAAGGAAGGAGCCGTGGCCGTCTTCGTGGGGAACGCCGCCGCCCAGATAGGGGAAGCCTTGAGCCTCCTCCCCTTCGACTGGGGGGTGGTGACCATGGGTAAGGGGAGGGCATTGGTGTTGGAGCGGCCTCGTTTCTTCGTGGGCCTCCTCCTGACGGAGAGGGCCTCGCCGGCCATGGTGGCCGCGGCCGCGGATGAGATCCTGACCCCTTAACCGGCCACGATGACAGGAGGTAGCAAGATGGAAAAGGTGCTTGAAGATATCAACGCCGTGGTAGGGGTGACCGGCTCCTTCGTCTGCGATAGCGAGGGGAGGCCCTTGGCCCAGGTCCTGCCCAGCGTCTTCGACCAGGCCACCCTCACCGCGGTGGGCAGGACGGCCAGGCAAACCATCGCTGGCTTGGAAACCACGCGCAAGAGCAAGGTCACAGACCTCGACCTGGTTTACGATCAAGGGAGGCTGGTGATAAAGAACTTCCCCCAGGGTTGCCTGATCATCCTCTGCGTGCGCAACATAAACGTGCCTCTCCTGAACCTCACCGCCAACGTGGCCACCAGGAAATTATCGGAGAGGCTGAAGGCCTTGCCTCAGGGCCGGGTGGCCGAGAGGGTAGCCCCGCCGCCGAAGGAGCGGCCGAAGGTGGAAGCAGCCATGGTGGAGGAGGTTGAGCCCGCCACCTTGGAGGACGAGGCTCGCCGGGCGGTTTCCGCTGCCCAGGGGAAGGGGGTGGTGCTCCGCGTCATGGGAACGGTGGGGGTGCTCCTCCATTCTCCTCGCGCTCGCCATATCACCTTGCCTTTCGCCTTCCGGGAGTTGAATTTCGCTGGCTATGGGAAGCACCGGCGTCAGATAGGGGAGGTCTTTGAGGCCTTAGGTTATGAGTCCCACCGACGTTTCAACGCCCTGCAAGGCCATAAACACCTTCGCTTTTCCCATCCGGGGAAGGAGATCGAGGTCCATGTCTTCGTCGACCTCTTCGAGATGTACCACAAACTGGATTTCGCCAACCGGCTCCACCTGGACGACCTCACCATCCCTCTGGCCGACCTCTTGCTCTCCAAACTGCAAGTGGTGGAGATGAACGAGGAGGAGTTGAGGGAGATATACGCCCTGGTATACGAGCACGAGTGGGGCGATAAGGCCGACCCCGAGAAGATCGATGCTGAGTCTTTGGTGAGGGTCTGCTCCGACGATTGGGGCTGGTATAAGACGGTGACCACCAATATCGCCAAGGCCATCTCCTTGGCCGAGGAACTGCTGGTGGCGGAGGAAAAAGAGGTCATTGCGGCCCGACTGCGCAGGCTGAATCAGATGATCGAAGGGGCCCCCAAATCGTTGCGGTGGCAACTCAGGGCTCGCGTGGGCGAGAGCAGCCGTTGGTACAATGTGCCGGAGGAGGCCTAAGGGGCCACATCCTGGCCCAACTGGACGGGGCTACGTTGAGATAACGTTTCCCCCTTTCCGCCGGGGCAGTAAGGAGGGGAGGTGGAGAGAGGCTTATTTTTGACCGAGGCTCAATTCACTAAGATAGAGAATCGCCTGATCCATTTGCATAGCCGGGCCAGGGCTCTCTACACCCTTTTGGTTGACGTCAGTGGCCAGTTGATCAGCGCCATAGGAACGGTGCCGGGGATAGAGCCGGTAACTTTGGCCGCCCTAGCGGCTAGCAACATGGCCGCAACCGCGGAGATGGCCAAGTTGAGCGGCGAACCCGGCGCTTTTTCTTACCTCTTTCACGAGGGGAGGGAGCGAAATATCTACATCACCGCGGTAGGGGAGGGGTTCCTTCTGGTCATCCTCTTCGACCATAGCACTCAGATCGGCTGGGTTCGCCTCCTGGCCAAGGTGGCAGCCAAGGACCTCTTGGAGATGATCCAAGGGGTGGATAGAGCAGAGAAGGGCAGGATGGTGGGAGAAGATTTCGGCACCGCCGTGGCCAGTGGGCTGGATCAGATATTCGATGCTTGGGATTAGGGAAAGTGTTCATCAACTGGAAGCGGCGAGAACTCAATTTGAAGATCGTCTATTATGGTCCTCCCTTGAGCGGCAAGACCACCAACCTGGAATACATTCACTCTCGCCTAGACCCCCGTGTGCGAGGCCAACTAGTCTCCCTGAAGACCAAAGAGGATCGAACTATCTACTTCGACTTCATGCAGTTGGAGATGGGCTGGATCAAGGGGTTGAAGCCCAAATTCAACCTTTACACCGTGCCCGGCCAAGTGATCTATGTGGCCAGCCGCAAATTAGTCCTTCAAGGGGCCGATGGGGTAATATATGTGGCCGACTCCCAACCCGACAAGTTGGAGGCCAATATCGAGACCCTGGACAATTTGGAAGACAATTTGCGAGAATTGGGGTATAATCCTGAAGAGATCCCTTTGGTCATGCAGTTCAATAAACGGGATCTCCCCCAGGCCTTGCCTGCGGAGACACTGCGCTCCTATCTAGCCCGAGACGGCGCGCCCTGCTTCGAGGCGGTGGCCGTAAAAGGACAAGGGGTGATCGATACCCTTAAGGCAGCCATAAATCTGGTGGTGGCTAGGGTTTAGAGATGGCCAGTGAGGAAGAGGGCGGGGTCATTGTTCTAGGGATGACCGCCTTCGAGGAGATATTACAGCGCATCAACGCCATGGGAGGGTTCGACGCTTCCGTCCTGGCCAGTGGCGATGGCCTGCCCATCGCCAGTGCCCCCTCCGATTACGATTTCCACACCATCGCGGCCATGGTAGCGGTATTGGCTAGCGTGGCTGGGGAGACCCAGTCGCGGGTGGGGCTGGGCCAGTTGGACGAGGTCTCGGTTTTGGCCGACGACCGCATCCGCTTGGTCTGTCGCTATTTCACCGTGGCCGAGGAGGAGTTCATTTTGGCCGTGGTCACCCCTCCCAACTGTCCCTATCGCCGGGCTACCAATAAGGCCATCAGGGAGATCGAAAAGGCCTGGGCTCACTAGCCCAGCCCCCGGGCAGACCCGACCTGGTCGGGTCTTTTTCTTTTATATGGGCGGAGGTATAATAATCGAGATTTTTAAGGTGAAAGCGAAACTCGTTTCCGTAGGGATAGTCCTTCTAGCCGCTTTGTCCTGTCGAGGGACAGAGACTCCCACCGCTGTTCCCACTCCCACCCCCATCGAGGCCTCTCCCCTGCCCGTGGCCGAGGCCTTCCTCCAAGCCTGGACGGAGGGGGATTACCCGGCCATGTACGGTTACCTATCCTCCGCTACTAACATCGGCCAAGAAGAGTTCGCGGAGCGCTACCGAACGGTCATGGGTGAAGCCACGGTTACTTCCCTCTCCACCAGCAGCGATGAAGTGAAGGTGGAGGAGGCCAGGGCGGAGGTGGCCTTTACCGCCCATTTCGCCACTACGCTCCTGGGTGAGTTCCAGGTGAATAATACCCTGCCCCTCATCTGGGAGGGGGATACCTGGAGGGTAGAATGGTCTTCCTCCCTGATCTTCCCTTCATTGGAGGATGGCGACCAGGTTTACCTAGCCCGCAAGAAGCCGGCCCGGGCCAATATCTACGCCCGGGACGGGCGGCCGCTGGCCTTGGAGGAAGAGAAGTTAGTGACCATAGGGGTGGTGCCGGGGGAGATCGAGGATGAAAGGCACCTGTTAGACCAACTCTCCTCTATATTGGGGATGAGCGGGGAGGAGATCAGCGCCAAATACCACGCCCCGGGGGTTCAGGCTCAGTGGAAGGTCCCCATCGCCGATATCTCCGCCCAGGATTATCTGAAATACAAGGACCTCCTGGATGGGCTGCCTGGCGTGGTGGCCTGGGGGAAATATGTTCGCACCTATCCCCAAGGGCTCCTGGTGGCCCAAGTGGTGGGCTATGTGGCAGAGATAACGGAGGAGCAGTTGGCGGAATGGGCCTCCAAGGGGTATCAGGAAGGCGACATGGTAGGGCAGGCCGGGTTGGAGAAATGGGGAGAGGAGTATCTGAGCGGGAAGGTGGGAGGGGTGCTCTCGGCGGCCTCCGAGGAGGGGGAGGTGAAGGTGCTTCAGGAGTATCAACCCGTCCCCGGTCAGAGCATCTACACCACCATCGACTTGGACCTCCAGCGGGCGGCCCAGGAGGCCTTGGGGGATAAGGTGGGGGCGGTGGTAGCCCTGGACCCCAGGAGTGGAGAGGTCCTGGCCATGGTCAGCAGTCCCACCTTCGACCCTAATCCCCTGGTCTTGGGGCTGGAGGTGGAAGGGTGGGAGGCTCTATTCAACCATCCTGACCGCCCCCTCCTCAACCGGGCCACCCAGGGGGTTTACCCCACCGGTTCGGTCTTCAAACTGGTTACCGCCACCGCGGCCCTGGCCGGGGCAGGTTTCCCTTCCTCCACCACCATCCATTGCACCGGGGTCTGGCATGGCCCATACCTGGTTAAGACGGACTGGGCCGCTCATGGGGATATGGATTTCCAATGGGCCATCACCCGCTCCTGCGATGTCTTCTTCTTTGAGATGGGCTTCCGTTTGAACGAGATCGACCCTTACCTCTTGCCCGCTATGGCCCATAAATTGGGCTTCGGGGAGTTCACGGGGATAGAGGTGGATGAGGCAGCGGGCCTGGTGCCCGATCCGGATAACAAGGAGGAGGAGTGTTACCAGCCGGGCCTGGAGAACCCTTTTTGGGTGCCGGGCGATGCGGTGAACTTGGCCGTGGGACAAGGCTGTCTTCAGGTCACGCCCCTCCAGGTGGCCAATATGATGGCGGCCATAGCCAACGGGGGGACTTTGTATAGGCCTCGCCTGGTCCTTCGCTTGGCCTCTGTCATAGGGGAGGAGGTGGTCTTCCCACTGGAAGCCATCAGCCAGTTGCCTCTATCCGCCGAGCAACTGCAATTGATCCAAAAAGCCCTCACCGGGGCGGCCATGAGCCCCCGAGGCACGGCTTATTACACTTTTCGCGATTCTCCCTTCCCTGTGGCCGGAAAGACGGGTACGGCGGAGACCCCTCCCGGTAACCCCCACGCTTGGTTCGTGGGCTATGCCCCCGCCGACGACCCTCAGATAGTGGTGGCGGTGGTGGTGGAACATGGGGGCGAGGGCTCCGTGGCCGCGGCCCCGGTGGTCCGCAAAGTGATGGAGGCCTATCTCCTGAAAGGGCAAGAGGGTGAGTAGCGCTGCTTTTAGTAGAGGGTTCAGATGAACCTACAAATGGGCATCGTAGGGCTTCCCAATGTGGGAAAGTCCACTCTTTTCAACGCCTTGACCGGGGCGGTGGCCCCGGTGGCCCCTTACCCCTTCACCACCATTGACCGGAACGTGGGGGTGGCGGTGGTCCCCGACGAGCGGCTTACGAGGATCGCCGCTTTGGTGAAGCCAGAAAAGGTGGTCCCCACCACCATCGAATTCGTGGATATCGCCGGCTTGGTGAAGGGGGCCAGCCAGGGCGAGGGGCTGGGCAACCAGTTCTTGGGACATATCCGCGATGTGGATGCCATCTGTATGGTAGTGCGCTGTTTCTCCGCCCCCCATATCCCCCACATGAGCCCGACCTTGGACCCTCGGCAGGATATCGAGGTGGTAGAACTGGAGTTGGCCCTGGCCGACCTGGCCACCGTGGAGAAACGTTTGGACAAGGTGGAACGCCAGGTGAGGGTCGGCAAGGAGGAGTACAAACCGGAACAGGAGTTATTGGACCGCTTGAAGGAGAGCCTGGAAGGCGGCCAGCCCATCCGCTCCCTCTCCCTCTCCCTCACCGAGGAGGAGAGGGCCCTCCTTAAACCTTGGGGCCTGCTCACCAGCAAGCCTCGGATATTGATGGCTAACGTAGACGAGGAAGCCCTGGCCTCCGGAGATGGGTTGGTGGAGGCGATGAGGGAGGCGGCGGCGGGGGATGAAGTCATTGTCCTTTGCGCCGAGTTGGAGGCTACCCTCAAGGAATGGCCCCCCGAAGAGGCCCAGGCCTATAGGGAGGAGTCGGGCCTGGGGGAACCGGGGCTCCAGCGGCTGATAGAGGCCAGTTACCGTTTGTTGGATTTAGTCACCTTCTTCACCACCACCGGAGGGAAGGAGGTGCGGGCTTGGACGGTGAGCCGGGGGACGCGCGCAGTAGAGGCGGCGGGCGTGATCCATACCGATATGGAGCGGGGCTTCGTTCGCGCCGAGGTCTTATCCTATGAAGATCTCATAAGGGTGGGCTCCTTTTCCGCCGCCCGGGAGGCAGGGCTCTACCGTCTGGAGGGACGTGACTATTTAATTCAGGATGGGGATATAATCCATATACGCTTTAGCCTTGCCCACTAGGGGCATCCGTGCTATAATTTTCCTTTGTCGGCGATAACGGCAGCGGCCGAGCCGGGCAAATGGAGAGAGGAGAGAGTCGGTTGCGAGAATATGAATTGGTCTACATAGTACGCCCCGATATGGAAGAAGAGGGGCTGGAAGCGGTAAAGAGCAAGGTGAATGAGGCCATAAACGCCAACGGGGGCCAGGTAAAGGAGGTGGATGTATGGGGCAAGCGCCGCCTGGCCTACCCCATACAGAGGTTGCGGGAGGGGTATTATATCGTCAATCGGGTTCAGTTGGAGCCTAAGGCCATAAAGGAGGTGGAGAGGAGTTTGAAATTGTCGGAGGAGGTCATACGCTATCTTTTAGTGAGGATCTGAAGATAGATGAGGAAAGGGGTGATCTAGGGATGGCCAGGGGTCTGAACAAGGTGATGTTAATCGGCAATTTGGGGGGTGACCCGGAGATGCGCTATACCCCCAACGGCCGGCCAGTCACTTCCTTCGGCCTGGCTACCTCTCGCAGTTGGGTCACTTCCGAGGGGGAGCGTCGGGAGGCCACGGAGTGGTTCAGGGTGGTGGCCTGGGGGAGTCTGGCCGAGATATGTAATCAATACCTATCCAAAGGCTCTAGGGTATACGTGGAAGGCAGGCTTCAGACCCGCAGTTGGGAAGAACAAGGGCAGAAGCACTATCGCACGGAAGTGGTGGCCAACGAGATGGTTATCCTGGATGCCAAGGAGCCAGAAGAGGGTTACCAAGCCGATTTTGAAGAGCCTGAAATCCTAGGAGGGCACAGTTGAGAGCGAGGAAGGTTTCGAGAGGAAGGGAAGAGGGAGGAGGGGCGACAAAACCGCACGGGGAAGGGAAGAGAAGGCCTCGTGCCAGGGCGGATAAAGATGAGGTCGGTCTATCTCTCCGAAAAAGGATGTGCGGTTGGTGTACCGAGGGGGCGAAGGAGATAGATTATAAGCAAGCAGATCTCCTGCGCCGTTTTATCACTGACCGGGGGAAGATCAAGACCCGACGGAAGACGGGCCTCTGTGCTCGCCACCAGCGTCAGTTGGCTTTGGCCGTCAAGCGTGCCCGCCACATTGCCCTTCTGCCCTTCACCCCCGAGCATGCACGAGGCAGTTAATGGGGTTAACCCCCGATTGGAGGGACACAGCCCTTCGCCTGTGTCCCTTGTCTTAATCATTCTAGCGAGGCCAGATGGCTAGAGGTAAGAGAGGGGTAGAAGTCCCCCTTACCAGGAAACAGCTCTCCCGCCGGCAAAAGGAGGAGCGCCAGAGGAGATTCGTGCTTCTGGGCGCAGGGCTTTTCTTCCTCTTGGTGGTTTCCATTTTGGGCTTTGGCTACTATGAGGTGAGGTTCTCCCCCGTGGCCAGGGTCAACGGGGTTCCCATTCGCACGGACCGATACCAAGACCGCGTCCGTTACGAGCGTTTCCTCCTCGATCGCTACCTCTTGGCCTTGCGCTCCCAACTTCAAGAGTTGGACCCCAATGATGAAAGTCAGGCTTATTTGATCGATCTCTTACAGGGGGAGGTAGAGCGGGTACAGGAGGAGCGCTCCCTCCTGGGCTCTCAGGCCTTGGAGATGATGATCGAAGAGGAGTTGATCAGACAGGAGGCGGAGAGGCGGGGGGTTACCGTAACCCCTGAGGAGGTGGATCGAGCCATCGAGGAATCCTTCGGCTACCAGGGGGAACTGGCCGCCTCGACCCCCACTCCCTCTGGTCTCACGCCCACCCCTATTATCACCGTCACGGAGAATATCACCCCCACACCTACCATTGAGGCCATGACCAGAGTAGAGTTCGAGGAGCGCTACCAAAGCCTCTTGGATACCTTGAAAGAGGCAGGTTTCTCCGAGGAGACCTATCGGGCGGCCGTAGCCCGTGACCTTTTGCGCTCCAAGATGGGGGAAATCATTGGGCAGGAAGTGCCCACCAGAGAAGATCAGGTCCACCTTCGCCACATCGTCTTTGGGACTAAGGAGGAGGCAGAGGCGGCCCAGGCCAGGTTGGAGGCCGGGGAGGATTTTGCCGCCTTGGCCAAGGAGTTATCGACCGATAGCGCCACTAAGGATCGAGGCGGAGATATGGGCTGGATATCCTTCGACCCTCAGAAGCCCCTCTTCAGTTCCCAGGCCTTTGAACTTGAGCCAGGGGAGATGAGCCCGGTGGTACCGACCGAGAATGGCTATGAGATAATCCTGGTTGAGGAGAAGGAAAAGGATAGAGAGATAGACCCGGTCACCTTGGCTCAGCGGCGGGAGGAGGCCTTCTCCACCTGGTTGGCCTCAATTAAGAGTGAGGCCCGGATCGAGCGCCCTTGGTCGGAAGATAAGGTACCGCCGGAGTAGAACCCATCCTCTAATCGAATGGGGAGCGATTCGCTCCCCATTTTGCTTGCACGTGCTTCCTGATGATCGATTGCAGAGGGTGGCTTGTTATACCGTCAAGATACACTCACCGTTGACCCGGGTGTCTCTCGGTTTCGGCCTTGCCTGAATTTGGCAACCTATTTCACTCTGTCTGTCGTCGTGCCTCCAGGACGTTCTTCAGGCTCTCGATCTTGGCCAGGATGCGGCTCAACTGGGCCATGCTGCTGATCTCCAAGGTGGCGGTTATGACCGCCAGCCTATCCTTCTGGCTGGTGGTGGCGTTGGCCGAGGTCATATTGACGTCCTCTGCCTCCACGATGGTGGTGATATCTTTTAGGAGCCCTTTACGGTCAAAGGCCACCACTTTGATCACCACCGGATAGATATGTTTGCCTTCGCCCCATTCCACCTCTATCAACCGTTCCCTATCTCTCTGACGGAGGATATTGCGGCAACTTCGGCGGTGGACGGTTATCCCCCGCCCCCGGGTGACATATCCCACGATGTCGTCTCCAGGCAAGGGGTTGCAGCAATGGGCCACCTTGGTCAGGACATCCCTCGTTCCTAGTACTTGAACGACGGGAGAAGGAAGCGGTGGAGGGGGCGCAGTGGGCAAAGAGGGCTCCTCTTCTTCCTTCTCCTCGGCGAGTTTGTTGACTATCTGCTGAACGTTTATCTCCCCGTAGCCTATGGCCGCTAGGAAGTCGTCTACCTCTTTGAAACGGAACAGTTGGGCGATCTCCTCGAAGCCCATTTGTTCCAGGCCCAAGCGCTTCAACTCTTTCTCTAGGATGATGCGTCCATGGGCGATATTCTGCGTTCGCTCTTGCAGTTTGAACCATTGACGGATCTTCTCTTTGGCCCTCGAAGTGACCACGTAACCCAGATGAGGGTTGAGCCAGTCCCTGCTGGGCCCGCCCGTTTTAGTGGTGACTATCTCCACCTGGTCGCCGTTCTGAAGCCGGTAATTCAAGGAAACCAATTTGCCGTTCACCTTGGCCCCTCGACAACGGTCGCCGATCTCGGTATGGATGCGGTAAGCGAAATCGATGGGAGTGGCCCCGGCGGGGAGGTCGACGATGTCTCCCTTGGGGGTGAGGACATAGACCTGGGTGGGGAAGAGGTCGGTCTTCAGGGAATCGACGAACTCCCGGGCATCGGCCAACTCCTGTTGCCACTCCAACAGGCTTCGCAGCCAGGCTATCTTGGCCTCCAGGCTGGTATCCCGCCCCACCTTCTCCTTATAGCGCCAGTGGGCGGCTATACCTAATTCAGAAGTCTGGTGCATCTCCCAGGTACGGATCTGTATCTCCAGCGGTTTGCGCTGGGGGCCCACCACAGCCGTGTGCAGGGAGCGATACATATTATCTTTGGGCATGGCGATATAGTCGTCAAAGGCCCCGGGGATGGGTCGCCAAAGGGTGTGAACTATCCCCAGGGCGGCGTAGCAATCCTTCACCTCGTCCACGATGATGCGCACCCCTTGTATATCATAGATCTCGTCGAACTCTCGCTCCTTAGCCTTCATCTTCTGATAGATGCTGTAGATGTGCTTGGGGCGACCGGTGATCTCTGCTTTTATCCCTTCCTGCTCTAGGCGTGACTTCAATAGGGTGATGATATCGGTGATCTGACGCTCTCGACTCTCCCTCTGCTCGGCCAGGAGGCTGGCTATCTCGCGATACATTTCTGGTTGTAGGTATTGGAGGGCGAGATCCTCCAGCTCCCATTTCATCTCCCAGATGCCCAATCTATTGGCCAAAGGGGCGTAGATCTCCAAGGTTTCCTGGGCGAAGGACTTCCGTTTCTCCTCCGGTAAGGCGTCTAGGGTACGCATATTGTGTAACCGGTCGGCCAGTTTGATTAGCACCACGCGGATATCATCCACCATGGCCAAGAACATCTTGCGTAGGCTCTCCGCCTCTTCCTCCTCCAGGCTTTCCCACTCTATGCGGCTCAGTTTGGTGACCCCATCCACCAGTTTGGTCACCTCTTCGCCGAACTCCTGGCGAATCTTCCCCAGGGGGGTTTGAGTATCTTCGGGCACGTCGTGTAATAGGGCCGCGGCGATGGTGGCGGGGTCCAAGCGCAGATCGGCTAAGAGCGCGGCTGTTTCCAGGGAATGTTGCACATATGGCTCTCCAGAAGCCCGCAATTGACCGTCATGGGCCTGGGCCGCGAATTCATAAGCCCGGCGGATGAGTTCCAGGTCGCTCTCCGGATAATGTTCCTTTACCCGTTGTAGCAGGTTTTCTAGATCCATAAATTCCCTCTGATAAGAAGTATATAGAAGAAAAATCTAATCTGCAATGGTACTATAGAGCCCCTTTCCAGAGGGAGAGCGATAATATATAATGGGCAAGGGAAGAGGTAACTTAGGCGGCGTCGCGGAACCGGTGGAGTCTGATACGCGATGTGCTCTTTATCATCGTCACGGCTATAGACATGGTGGTGGCGCGGGGGGAGATGATGATGGAGGGAAGGGTAAGAAGATGAGCGTTGCCGCTTTTCAGGGGTGTTTCAAATGCGGCAAAGTTAAAGCCAGATGGTTGAACTGCACATGCGATTGTAGCAGCGAGAGCCGGGCATAATGGGTACGTCGAATGGAATCGAGGGCATTGCCCTGCAACAGGATCGGTTTCAGAGGCTCCTCCCCCCAGGCAGTATGCTTTCCCAGCGCATGGTCCGTGGCGGCTTTTGGGTGTTTGTGCTTCGGATCGTAGAGCGGCTCTTCGGGTTGGCGCGCACCGTTGTACTGGCCCGACTGCTCGCCCCCAAGGACTTTGGCCTCTTCGGGATCGCCCTTCTTGCCATATCAGCATTGGAGACGTTCTCGCAGACAGGGTTTCAGCAGGCGCTAATCCAGAAGAATAAGGACATAAAAGCATACTTGGACACTGCCTGGACGGTGCAAGCGATCCGGGGGGTTGTCCTAGCGTTGATGCTCTTCGGGATCGGCCCCTATGTAGCAGAGTTCTTCGATGAGCCAATGGCTGCCGCGCTTGTGCGCCTGCTGGGGCTCTCCATGCTCTTTCAGGGCCTTTCCAATATCGGCGTGGTCTACTTCCAGAAGGAACTGGAGTTTCATAAGCAGTTTATATACCAGCTGAGCGGCACATTGGTGGATCTTGTGGTGGCAATCGCTGCGGCTCTTTTACTCCGGAACGCATGGGCGCTCATCTTTGGGCTTTTGGCCGGGAACTTGGTGCGGTTGGGAGTGTCGTACCTGATTCATCCTTATCGGCCGAGATTGCAGTTGGAGGGTGCGAAGGCGAAAGAGTTGTACAGATTTGGGAGATGGATACTAGGTTCGACTGTGCTTGTGTTTCTAACCACTCAAGGTGACGATATCTTTGTTGGCAAGCTGCTTGGTGTGACGGCGCTTGGCCTCTATCAGATGGCTTACGGAATCTCAAACATGCCGGCGACAGAGATAACCCACGTAATTTCACAAGTAGCATTTCCAGTGTACTCAAAACTACAAGATGACCTTCCTAAACTAAGGGAGGCTTATCTGAAAGTTCTGCAAGTTACAGCCTTTGTTTCTATGCCATTAGCAGGGATGATTTTTATCTTGGCCCGCGAATTTGCCGCCCTGTTTCTAGGGGAAAAATGGATGCCTATGGTTCCAGCGATGCAGATACTGGTTTTGGCAGGTTTACTAAGAGCAGTGGCGGGAATTTCCGGCTATGTGTTTCAAGGCATCGGAAGTCCAAAGATAGATACCATGCTACAGATGGTCCGCCTATTAGTATTGGCGGTTTCAATCTTTCCTTTAACCACTCAATTTGGAATCTCTGGTGCCTCACTGGCTGTTTTGCTGAGCATTCTGGTGTCCGGTATCGGTTTCGGCTACATGGGCATAAAGGCTACCGGGTGTGCAATCAGAGATTTCAGTAAGGCAGTAGTTCTTCCCTTAATGAATGGTCTGGTAATGGTCTCTGTAATATATATCTTTCAGATTACTACACGCACGACTGGAATATTGTCGTTTATTCTATCCGCCGTCATAGGCACGATGGGCTATCTCGGCCTGACTTTGGTTTTGGATCGATTCCTAAATTATGGAATGTGTTCGGTTATTGGGCAATCCTATAGAGCGCTAAGGGGGATTTAGCATGCATCTGACCAGGTATTATATGTATAACCGAATTCGCGAGTGTTTCTCATCACCAATGGAAGGGAGAATCTTAGGAATAAGTGGCATAGAGAATTTCTATCCCTTAATAAACAGGCAAATCGCTGAGACGACCGAAGTATCGTATCCAGAGATCGACATGCAGAACCTACCCTACGACGACGAAACCTTTGATTTTGTAATAAGCGACCAAGTGATTGAGCATCTTGAAGACCCTAAGAGAGCAATACACCAATCTTGGAGAGTTCTAAGGAGTAAGGGAATTGCAATACACACCACCTGCTTTATGAATTTTCTCCATCCCTACCCGAAAGATTTTTGGCGATTTTCCCCCGACGCTTTAAGATATCTTTGTGCGGATTTTTCGGAGATAATTCAGTGCGAGGGTTTCGGAAACAGAATTGTACATTTACTCGCTTTCATAAGCGACAGATTTAGGTTTATGAGCGTCCCGGAAACCAGGTTGAGTTTAAGGCATTGGCTGGCTACGCGGAACGAGGACAGATACCCCATAGTTACTTGGGTGGTGGCGCGCAAATAGAGCATGAAACCACAGGTAGAGCCCCAACATTATTATGGAGCAAATTATGAAACCAAAGGACGTTTTTGTAGTTACTGGCATCAGATGGACGAACTTGTCTCGCTCAAACCCGCCAGCATCTTGGAGATTGGGGTGGGTAATGGCTTTGTGAGCAACTACTTGAGGCAAAAAGGTTTCAAGGTAACCACGCTCGATATTGATGAGCGGCTAAATCCCGACATCGTTAGTTCCGTGCTTTCACTTCCTTTCCCCGGAGGGGCTTTTGAAGTCGCAGCGTGCTATGAAGTACTTGAGCATTTGCCTTTTGGGGATTTTTTGAAAGCGCTAAAGGAGATATATCGTGTTTCGAGGTTGTGTGCCGTTTTGTCGCTTCCGGATTGCACAAGAGCCTACCGACTGGGTGTCCAGATTCCTAAGATTGGTGAATTCAGAATACTTCTACCCTTCCCCCGGCTGAAGGCGCCGGTACATAGATTTTGTGGTCAGCATTTATGGGAGATAGGTAGCGCAGGTTATCCATTGCGAAGGGTGATGAAGGAAATGCTAGGGGCTGGATTTGCGATAAGGAAAACATACCGTGTCTTCGAGATGCCCTATCACCGGTTCTTTGTCTTAGATAAGCGTGGGGGAGAATGAAGGCCGTGCCGGGGAAAAAACCGACGGTCAGCGTGGTCATCCCGACCTACAATCGGGCGCACCTGTTAGGCAGGGCAATCAAAAGCGTACTTGACCAGACATACCGAGATTTTGAGGTAAGGTGTCCATAAAGAATGGAAGAAGACCTATAAAAGTGCTTTTTGTTTCTCATGCATCGGGGATGACCGGAGGAGAGAAAAGCTTACTATTGTTGTTAAAATATATGAATAGGAAACTTTTCGAGCCAATTGTTGTTCTTCCCACTTCCGGACCTCTGAAAGAAGAAATAGAACGTTTGGGTATTAGGACATATGGGATCAAGTCTCCGTGGTGGGTAAGAGGAAAGGTTGGTATTATTAGGTTTGGATATTGCCTGGCCAAGGAAATAGCAGTTCTATTCAAATTTTATAGGCTCATTAATCTTGAACATGCTGATGTTGTTTACACTAACACAATAGTAATCTTCTCTGGAGCTATTTCAGCCTTTATCACCAAAAAACCCCACATCTGGCATATAAGGGAGATAATCTCTGGGAATCCCGATCTACACTTTTTCTTTCCGTGCAAGATACTTTTCCGATTTGTTTCAAGGTTATCACATAAGATTATTGCCAATTCAAATGTGACCGCAGCTCAATTCCAAGGATGCAAATCAATGGAGGGAATAGATGTTGTTTACAATGCGGTAGATTTCGAAGAATTCAGAGTTTCCACTGCCTTTCCAGACATCGATGGAGTGAGACCTGAAGATTGGTTAATCGCTGTAGTTGGGTCTCTTCAAAGAAGGAAAGCTCAAGATGACGCAATTCGAGCTGTCAAAATTGCAGAAAAAATGATTCCCAATATGAAACTTCTTTTGATTGGTGAAGGAGATAGAGGGTTTAGAGATTATTTGAAACAACTAGCTTCTAAAATGGGTATATCTGGCAAAGTTATCTTCACTGGTTATCGAGATGATGTCCCCAAAATCCTTCCTCATTGCAAGGTTCTTTTGATGCTGTCTCTAGATGAGCCCTTTGGGCGTGTAACAATCGAAGCAATGGCCTCAGGTATTCCTGTAGTGGGAACAAATAGTGGAGCGACAGGGGAGATAGTGCAAGATGGCGTAACCGGTTACTTAATCTCGCCTCGGCATCCCTCAGAAATAGCCGAGAAGTTGGTTGAACTATACCAACATCCGGATGTGGCTAAAAAACTCGGAGAGAACGGAAAAAAGATTGCAAAAGAGAGATTTGCACCCCCAGGTTATATCCAAAGCATTGAAGAAATCATCTCGAAGGTGGTTAGTAAGTGCTAGGGACGGCAAAGTTGTGTCCTTGGAACATCAAATACCTGATAGCGGCCATCCTGTCGCTCTTCGGAGAAAGGGCTTACAACAAAACTGTGAAATTGAAGCGCAGGATTAAACCCCTGCTGGGGCCTTAGTGGATCTCGGGAAGTTATTCTCCATAACGCAGCCCTACCGTTCAACTGCACCGTCCATGCCCATCCTTTCCAGGCGGAATGAAGTAAATCTGGAGCACAAGATAGCCCTCTCCATCGTCATAGTTAATTGGAACACTAAGGAACATCTTGCCAACTGTCTTAGATCGATAGGTGGCGGGGTTACTTTGGAAGTAATAGTGGTGGACAACGCCTCCAACGACGGTAGCCCCAACATGGTAGAGACGGAATTTCCCCAAGCAAGGTTAATTAAAAATGAGTTGAATTTAGGGTTCGCCAGAGCCATAAACCAGGGGATAGGTTTGAGCAGGGGGAGGTATTTGCTCTTACTCAATAGCGACACCTTATTGGAGGGCTGTGCCTTAGAAGAGATGGTCCGGTCCATGGATGATCACCCGGAGGCTGGGTCCATGGGGCCGCGTCTAGTCCTCCCCGATGGCCTCCCACAGCCTTACTCTTTCGGCTGCGACCCAACCCTGGGCTATCTTTTGAGGCGAGGACTGGGCCTTCTTCTTCGCAAGGGATACCTCCACGACTGGGGGACCGATGAGATAAAGGAGGTGGATTGGGTCTCGGGGGCATCTATGATGTTGCGGCGGGAAGCCTTAGAGGATATAGGGCTTTTGGATGAGAACTTCTTCCTTTATTTCGAAGATAACGACCTGTGTCTCAGGCTGCGCCAAAAAGGTTGGAAGGTCTATTTCAACCCCAGGATTGAGGTGGTACACCTAGGAGGGGAGAGCCTAATCAAAAACAAGTCAGCCAGAGCCGAATATTACAAGAGCCTACTGTATTTCTATCGTAAGCACTACGGGAAATTTGCCGCCTCGCTTTTGACCCTCCTTCTGCCCCTATATCGCCTATTGATAGGGTCGAGGGGTAAGAAGGGACTCGCCGCCGAGAGGTGAAATGCTAATCGGCGTGGATGGACGATATATCCAAGATCATTTCCCCGGCATCGGCCGCTACACTTATAACCTCATCCGGAGCCTAGCCGAGATAGCCCCGAGGGATAGGTTCCTGGTGCTCTACGATCCCAAAGCGCCGAACCGTCGTTATCACCTCTCGGCTTTGGCCTCATATCCCAACATTGAACTCGTCCCTGTAGAGGTATCTACCCTTTCCCTGGCCGAACAATACCGTTTACCCTCCCTCATTAAGGGCTTGAAGGTAGATCTCCTCCATTGGCCTTACTATATCAAGCCCTACCTGCTCGCTTTGCCCTCGGTGGTTACCCTCTACGATCTGATACCCAAGATCTATCCCCAATATATGCCCTCGGCCTGGGCGCGGCTGGCTTTCGAGGTGGCCGTTCGCTTGGCTATAAGGAACGCTAGGCGGGTGATCTCGGTCTCCCACTCGGCCAAGAGGGATGTAGTTCGCCTGCTTGGGGTCCGGCCATCCCAGGTCTCGGTCACCCCCTTGGGGGTCGAGGGGCGTTTCAGACCTTTGGGCGAAGGAGTTCTGGCCACGGCACGAGATAGGTATGGCTTGCCAGAAAGGTATGTCCTCTATCTGGGCATCAACAAGCCCCATAAGAACCTGGTGCGCCTAGTGGAGGCTTTCTCTAAGGTGGAGACCAGTTACCCTTTGGTCCTGGCTGGCCGGGAGGACCCCCGCTACCCTCAGGCGCGGGAGGCGGTGGCCCGGCTGGGGGTAGAAGAGAGGGTCATCTTCCTGGGCGAGGTGGCCGATGGTGACCTGCCGGCCCTCTACAGTGGGGCCACCCTTTTCGTCTTCCCCTCCCTCTACGAGGGGTTCGGGTTGCCCGTCTTGGAGGCCATGGCTTGTGGAACTCCAATGGTCTGCTCCAAGGCCTCATCCTTGCCGGAGATAGTGGGCTCGGCCGCCCTCATGGTTGACCCCTTCGACACAGCCTCCCTGGCGGAGGCCATGGGGCGGGCCCTGGGAGACGGTTCCCTGAGGGCCACCATGAGGGAGAAGGGTCTGGAGCGAGCAGCCGGTTTCACCTGGGAAAGGACGGCCAGGGAAACCCTATCGATCTACGAAGAGGCCCTACAATGAGAGTCCTCCACATCTATAAGGATTATTACCCGGTCCTGGGGGGCATCGAGAACCACCTGCGGCTCCTGGCGGAGGGGCAAGCCCAGCGAGGGTTGGAGGTGACCGTGCTGGTCACCAATCTGACCGGGAGGACTGTCACTCAGAAGATGGGAGGGGTGAAGATAATCAAGGCGGCTAGGTTGGCTACCTTGGCCTCCACCCCCTTGAGCCTCTCCTTGCCCCTGATTTTACGTCGCCTAGAGGCCGACATCGCCCACCTCCACTTCCCTTACCCCCCGGGGGAGTTATCCCAACTCCTCTTTGGGAGAAGCAGAAGGACGATCATCACCTATCACAGCGATATCGTTCGCCAGAGGAGCCTACTTAGGTTATACGAGCCCTTCCTTTGGCGTCTTTTAGCCAAAGCCGACCGCATCATCGCTTCCAGCGACCGTTACCTTGAAGGCTCCTTCTATCTAAGCAGGTACGCGGACAAATCTACGGTGATC
>CAYUAM010000009.1:0-17717 GCA_964442805.1 uncultured Anaerolineales bacterium
GCCCGAGGCCCTGGAGGTGACCGAAGAGGAGTTCAAGGAGAGGCTGAAGGGCCACCGGGGGGAGATAAAGGGGGTGCTCTGCAACCAGGCCTTCTTGGCCGGCATCGGGAACGCTTATGCTGACGAGATCCTATTCGAAGCCGGCCTCTACCCCTTCGTGAGGCGCCCCCGCCTCAAAGAGGAGGAGGTAAAGAGGCTCTACAGAGCCATGCGGGCCGTGCTCCTGAGGAGTGTAGAGAGGGTTCGGGAAGAGATGGGGGAGGAGATCCATCTCAAGCCCCGGGAGTTCTTGGCCGTGCACGGCAAAGGTGGTTCCCCCTGTCCCCGCTGCGGGACGCCCATCTCCGAGGTGAAGGCCCGAGGGCGGGCGACCAACTTCTGCCGCCAGTGCCAGCCGGGGATCATGTTGGGGCCCTCACGGAGCCTAGGATGAGGCGCGAAGAGTTCGAGAGGCTGGTGGCTCAGGCCCTGGAGGAACTCCCGGACGAATTTCGGCGACGACTGGACAACGTGGAGGTGGTGATAGCCGACTGGCCTACCCAGGAGCAGAGGCAGCGGGCCAAGATAGGGCCCGGGCGAACCCTCCTGGGGCTATATGAAGGGGTGCCCCTGACCAAGCGAGATGGGGGGTATCACCTGGTGCTGCCGGATAAGATCACCATCTTCCAAGGGCCGGTGGAGGCCATCTGTCGCTCCGAGGAGGAGATCAAAGAGCGAGTGGGGGAGACGGTGAGGCATGAAATAGCCCACCATTTCGGGATAGGGGACGAGAGGCTGGAGGAGTTGAGGGGAGGATGAACAAGAAGGTTGGCCAGACCACGGTGCGCGTCCGCTTCGTAGAGACCGACCCCTGGGGGATAGCCCATTACTCGGCCTATTTCGTCTGGTTCGAAATGGCCCGGATGGAGTTCTTGAAGGAACTGGGCTACAGTTTCACGGAGATGGAAAGGGAGGGGGTTAGTTTCCTCATGGCTGAGGCCGCCTGTCGTTACCACGCCTCGGCCCGTTTCGATGACCTGCTGGTGGTCAAGATATCCATCGGAGAAGTGCGAAACCGCAGGTTCACCTTCGAGTATGAGGTTATAAAGGAGGAGAGCGGGGAAGTCCTGGCCACTGGCCATACGGTGCAGGTCTTCACCGACCTCCAAGGGGAGGCCAGGCCCGTGCCGGAAAAGTTCAGGGCCTTGCTGGAGGGATAAATAGCCGACCGAGAGACCAAAGAACAGAGGGAGGCTTGCTTGTAAAGCAAGCCTCCCTTGGTGTGGGCTGCTAAAACTCCGTCACTCCGGTGAAGGTGAAGCCCTCTATCTTGAGGGCGGGCACCAGCCCGCAACCAAAATGATCGCCCTGGGTCAGTTTCCATTCCCTCCCCATCATCTCCACCGCCGAGAGGGCCTCCAGGATGCTCTGGGTGAAGCGCAGGTTCTTCACCGGGCGGACTATCTCCCCCTTCTCGATGAGGAAGGTGCCATCCCTGGTCATGCCGGTGATGACGGTCTTCAGGGGGTGCACGGGATTGGTGTAGTGGAAGCGGGTGACCCAGATGCCCCGCTCGGTGGAGGCCAGCATCTCCTCCTTGGTGGCCTCCCCTCGGGCCAGGAAGAGGTTGCTGGGCAAGGGCCCCATGGTATTGGGGGCCGGTAGGGCGTGGCCCGTTGACTCCTTCCCTTCTCTCCCAGCGGTGTAACTATCATAGACCACCGCCGTGGCTACTCCCTCCTTAATGAACTCCACCTTCTTCTTGGGCACGCCCTCGAAGTCGAAGGGCATGGGCAGCCCCTGGGGGTCGAGGCCATCATCCCAGAGGGAGATATTCCTTCCCGCTATCCTCTTCCCAAATCTGCCGCTCATGAAACTTCGCTTCTCCTGGACGGACAAGGCTCCCAAGCCCAGATAGGAGAGATAGAAGAGCATATCCTGCACCGCATACTCTTCCAAGATCACCGTATATTTTCCTGGCTCTATCTCCACCGGGTTGCGGCTGCGCAAAGCCTTATCTATGGCCTCCTTGCCTACCCCTTCGCTATCGATTTGGCGCACGTCCAAGGAGCAGGCGGCGGCGTATCCAGAGCCACTATCCCCCATCACCACCGTCTTCAGGTCGGCCAGGGTAGTGGGATAGTAAGCGAATAGGCCTAGGGAGTTGGCCACGGTAACCTCATAGGCCGCGGTGGTGAAGGCCCCGGAGGCGTTCAGCCCCGCTTTCGAGGAGGGCCAACAGATGGCGGCCACAGCCTTGGCCCGGGCCTCGGGGGTGGAGGTGGCGGTAGCCTCCACGAACCCATCCATCTGGGGGATGGGTTGTGGCGAAGGCAGGGAGATGAAATCGGGGTTCTCCTTCTGCAATTTGGCCGCGGCGAGGGCTGAGTTCACCGCCTTTTCCAACGATTCCGGGCTCAGGTCGTTGGTGGAGGCCACCCCCACCCTTTTCCCCACCACCGCCCGGACCCGCACTTCTGCGTTCTCCTCGGCCACATTTTGATGGATGTAAGAGTTGGCAAAGCGGGTCAGTTGGCTGTGCCCCCCAAGGAGGAGCACCTCCGTCTGATCTGCGGCGGAGAGGGACAAGACTCGCTCCACTATCTCTTTGGCTTTGGCTTCACCTAACATCCTCGCTCCTTTCCGGATCTCCGCCACCGCGGAAGGTTCAAATCGCCTGGAGGCCTACCTCATCACCCCTACCCGTATCCTCCTGAAGCGGGCCGGGGCTGTGCCGTGGCCGACGTGAGCCACCTGGGGGGGTTGTCCCTTGCCGCAGTTGGGGGTGCCCCATACCACCCAATGGTCTCTATTGCAGATAGCATCGCAGGAGCCCCAGAATTGGGGGGTGATGCCGGTATAGGTAGCATTCTTCAGGAGGGCGCCTAGTTTCCCCCCCTTTATCTCATAGGCTATCTCCGTGCCGAACTGGAAGTTGAGCCTCTTATCGTCGATGCTCCACGATTTATTGGTCTCCATGTAGATACCCTCATCGGTATCGGCGATGAGGTCCTCCAAGGTCCACTCCCCGGGCTCGAGGTTGATATTGGTCATGCGGATGAGGGGGATACGGTTCCAGCCATCGGCCCGCATGGCCCCGTTGCTCCTTTGGCCGATCTTGACGGCCGTCTCCCGGGAGGTGAGATAGCCCACGAAGAGGCCCTCCTTGACGATGGGGACCCGCTGGGCTGGTACTCCTTCGTCGTCGTAGCCGAAACTACCTAAGGCCCCGGGGATGGTAGCGTCGGCGGTGAGATCCACCATATCCGAGCCGTATCGGAATCTCCCCAGTTTCTCCGGGGTGAGGAAACTGGTGCCGGCATAACTGGCTTCCGTCCCCATCACTCGATCCAGTTCTATGGGGTGGCCGCACGATTCGTGGACCTGGAGGGCCAACTGCGACCCTCCTAGTATTATGGTGGCCTCGCCGCTGGGACATGGCTTGGCCGAGAGGAGGGCTATCGCTTCCTCGGCCACCTTCTGGCCGTTTTCCACCAGACCCATCTTTTTGATGAACTCGTAGCCCGCCGTCCCCTGATGGCGGCCGAAGGAGTTGGGGTAGGAGCGAGTCTGTACCTCCTCCTCGCTCACCGCCGTGGCCTCCAGCCCCGCGCCGCTCTCTACGATCTCCTGCTCTATGTAACTGCCCTCCGTGCTGGCGAATACCTGCCTCTCGCGGATCAAGGTCATGCCCCCTTCCGTCACCGTTATTCCCTTCACCCGCCGCATGGCCTCATCGGCGGCCAGGAGCAAGGCGATCTTCTCCTCCAGGGGGACGGAGAAGGGGTCGATCTCCACCTTGTTGAGATAGCGATGGCGGTGTACCTCCGGAGGCCCCAGCTTCACACCATCCCGCTTCACTAGGGCGCTGGCCTTCCCTATCTGAAGGGCTTGAGCGGTTATCCGTTCTATCTCTTTGGGGGTGACCTGGGAACTAGAGGCGAACCCCCAGGCTCCATCTAGCAAGACCCGCACCCCGAAGCCATGGCTCTCATCCAGGGAGAGGGCCTCCACCACCCCGTTCTTCACGATGATATTTTCCGTCACCAAATCGATGATCCTTATGTCCGCGTAGGTGGCCCCTTTGACCTGGGCTAAATCCAAAGCGCGAGCGGTTAACTCCTCCAAGGTTTCCTCCTTTGCATTTGACAGGGGGCTGGAAAGGGCATAAAATAGATAGTGGAGAAAGGGTTATGCCTCTATACGAATATTTATGTCATGATTGCCATTTGAAATTCGAGGCCCTGCGGACTTTCAACCAGGCCGATAAGCCCATGCCCTGCCCCCGTTGCCAGGGAAAGAGAACTAGGCGAGCCATCTCTCGCTTCGCCGCTTTCAGCAAGGAAGGCGAGGGGGGCTCTCGTTCGCTGGCTGGTAACCCTTGTTCCTCTTGCTCCTCCGGCAGTTGCTCTACCTGCGGCTAAATTCGCCCCCTATCGTTTGTTGCCGACAAGCAATCCGCGCTCTTTAGTATAGTCCAAGCGGCAAGATTTTGTCAACTTCTGAACCTTATGATAGAATCTGGCCCATGAGAGGTGAGATGAGGTTCGAGGTAGTGAGCCATTGCCCGGAGAGCCAGGCCCGCGCGGGACTCATCCATACCCCTCATGGCCCGATCCCCACTCCCGTTTTCGCCCCGGTGGGCACCCAAGCCACGGTTAAGGCCCTCTCCCCCCGCGAACTGGCGGAGTTGGGGGTTTCCCTCCTCTTGGTCAACACCTACCACCTTTTCCTTCGCCCCGGCCCTGAGGTGGTGGCTGGCTTGGGGGGGCTCCATCCCTTCATGGGCTGGCCAGGCCCCATCATGACCGATAGCGGCGGCTTCCAGGTTTTCAGCCTGGAGCATCTCCGCGAGGTGGGGGAGGAGGGGGTGACCTTCCGCTCCCATCTCGACGGGGCGGAGAGACGCCTCACTCCGGAGGTAGCCATCGAGGTCCAGGAGAAACTAGGGGCCGACCTGATATTGACCTTGGATATCTGCACCCCCTACCCGGCCCCTGAGGAGCAGGTGGAAGCCGATATGCGTCTCACCCACCTTTGGGCCTCAAGGTGTCTGGCCGCCCATACTCGCGCCGACCAGGCCCTCTTCGGCATCGTCCAGGGGGGTACCTATTCCCATCTCCGTCGAGAGAGTGCCCAATTCTTGGCTTCCCTCGATTTCCCCGGATACGCCATCGGGGGGTTGAGCGTGGGGGAGCCCAAGGAGACGATGCACGAGATATTGGAAATCACTGTGCCCCTCCTCCCCGAGGGGAAGCCCCGACACCTTTTGGGGGTGGGCTCCCCGGAGGACCTCTTCGAATGCACGGCCAGGGGCATGGATATCTTCGACTGCGCCTTGCCCACCCGTATCGCCCGCAACGGGGCCTTCTTCACCCCCTGGGGCCGCCTCAATATCCGAAATGCTCGATACACCGATGACCCCTCGCCGTTGGTGGAGGGTTGCCAATGTTATGCTTGTCAGAATTTCTCCCGGGCCTACCTTCGCCACCTGGTGATGGCCAAGGAGATCCTGGGGCTCCGCCTGGGCACCATCCACAACCTTCATTTCATGTTGCAGTTGATGGGCCAGATACGGGAGGCCATCATAGAAGGGAGGTTCGCCGCCTTGAAGGAGGGGTTCTTGGCCTCCTACCGAGCGGTGGACTATGAGGCGAGGAGGAGAAATAGGGAAGCGCGCTTGGCGCGGCTGAAGGAGGGGAGGCTTTCCAAGTAATGGGGATCTTTCAGGCTTTGGTGTTAGGCCTCATCCAAGGGGCCACGGAGTTCTTGCCCATCAGCAGTTCCGCCCATTTGGTGCTCACCCCTTGGCTCTTGGGCTGGAAGGACCCCGGCTTGGCCTTCGATGCTTTCCTGCACCTGGGCACCTTGGTGGCGGTCCTAGCTTACTTTTGGTCGGACTTGGTGGCTTTGGCCGTGGCTTGGGTGCGCAGCCTCAAAGAGCGGAGGTTGACCCCCCGAGCCAAGGTGGCTTGGTTGATCATTCTCGGCACTTTGCCAGCCGCAGTCATGGGACTGGGGTTAGAGGGTTTCTTCGAGGGGCTCTTCGCCGCGCCCTCTCGAGTGGCCCTTCTCCTTTTGGTGACCGGGTTCATCCTGACCTTAGGAGAGTGGCTCCGCCATAGGGAGGGCCGGATGGAGGGGCTCTCTTGGCTCGATGCCCTCCTCATCGGGCTGGCTCAGGGGGTGGCCATCGCCCCTGGCATCTCCCGCAGCGGGGCCACTATCAGCGCCGGGCTCTGGCGAGGGCTGGGGCGGGAGGAGGCGGCGCGCTTCTCCTTCCTCTTGGCCATCCCGGCCATCTTGGGGGCGGCGGCCTTGGAATTTCCCTCCCTCCTTGGAGGGACAGAGGGGGCGGGCCTGGCCATCATGGTCGGTTTCTTGGCCGCCGCCGTCAGCGGCTATCTGGCCATCCGGTTCCTCTTGGGTTTCCTGAAACGGCGAAGCCTATATATCTTTGCCCTCTACTGTTGGGCGGTGGGTGGCTTCGCTCTCCTTATCTCCCTCTTCCGAGGATAGGGGATGGTGTGCCGTCGCTTCCTTTTAATCTCGCTCTTTCTCTTCATCGTCTCCTGCGTCCCCAATGTGGAGCCTCACCCCCCCGTCCACCTCCGGTTAGCGGGTTCCACCTCCATGGTGCCGCTAATGGAAGAGTTGGCCCAGGCCTATAGAGCGCGATACGATTACGTCACCTTCTCCATCGAAGAGAGGGGGTCGCAGTTGGGCATAGAGGCCCTGCGATACGGGGGGGCAGATATCGCCCTGGTCTCCCGAGAGATGAGTGGGGAAGAGAAAGGGGAGTTCGCCTTCGCCCTCTTGGCCCGCGATGGCATCGCTGTGGTCATAAATGAGGAGAACCCCGTTTCCCATCTCACCTTAGAGCAACTGCGAGCCATTTTCGCCGGGGAGGTCCTGACCTGGGAGGAGGTGGGAGGAGGGAGAGGGGATATTCAGGTGGTGAGCCGGGAGGAGGGCTCCGGCACGCGGGGGGCCTTCGAGAATTTGGTCATGGAAGGAGAAGAGGTTACCTCGGCGGCGGTGGTGATGCCCACCAACGAGGCGGTGGTCCAGTATGTGGCCCAGGAACCCTTGGCCATCGGTTACGCCTCCTTGGCCGCCCTGGCTCCTGGAACAAAAGCCTTGGCCCTCGGAGGGGTGAGTCCTGACCTCCAGATGGTCTCCAAGGGGGAGTATCCCTTGATCCGCCCCTTCCTCCTGATAACTAAGAAGAACCCCGCTGATGAGGTGCGGGCCTTCGTCGATTTCTGTCTCCATCCGGTGGGGCAGGCCCTAGTGAGTAAAAACTACGCGCGGGCCAAGTAGCCTTCACGGAGAGGAGTCGCCACTCCGGAAGGGCTCCACGGGAAGGAGACGGTAGTCATCAGCGCTACTGCCCCGGCCATTCTCCATGTAGCAAGCCCCCTTGCCCCCGTTAAATTCGAATTCCCTCCTTAAATGGCGCTCCACATGGCCTTCAAACTCCATCGCTTCCCTCTCCTGGGGGTGCGCCTCAGTGTAGCCAAATTTTAGCCAGTTCCGAAAGTATCGCCCTAGAAATCTGAGCACCCCCGCCTCCAGATATTGTTCCCCGTGTTTCAGTTCGTGGGCCAGGAGGGCTAACCCCTGGGCGCTCCAAGGGGCATAATATTTGGCCTCGGTGAGGATTACCAGGCCTCCAAGGGTGAAGGCCGAACGGCGACGGGAAAGCCACTTTGGGCAGGAAGGTAAAATGGCTATCTTGGCCCTTTCTACCACCTCTGGATGACTAAACCATTCCTGCCTATGTAGGGTCTTTACCGCACAGGAGGGAAGCCGCTTCATTCTATGGACAGCCGATATTCGTTTTGGAAGGTCTCTTCACCGTAGCGCAAGGTGAGGAGGAGCCTTCGCTCCCCGGGCGAGGGGAAGCGGAACTGCACCCTCTTCACCAGTTTGGCCATCGAATCGGCCTCCAGGGAGGATGGGAAAAGGAGATAGGTGGTGCGCGCCCCTTGGAAATCGAGGACCTCCGCCGTGACCTCTACCCTCTCGTACCCCTCCCGGCTGTCGTTGACGATATATATGGGGACGCTCACCTCCTCGCCCACGCAGTATTTGTCTTTCTCTAGGAGGGTGAAGAGGTATTGGGGGTGGAAGGTTTTCTGCATCCCGTAGTAGGAGCGCTTGGGCACCCGCCAATAGTCGATGATAGACCATTGGATGGCAGGGTTGGAGTCCAATAGCAGGAAGGATAGAATCCCGCCGGTGGGCTGGTATTTGTGGTAGCGAAGCCGGTCGATGTAGAAACGGTTGACCTCGCTTTGATAATCTTGGGTGGCCTCGATGAGGGCCGGGAGGTCATGATAAGCCTCTAGGTCTATCCAATGCTCCATATTCTTCTTTTGCAAATGGTGGCGCTCCTCCAAGTGTTCCCAGTCTATCTTTGTTAAGTCCGGCTCCATGAATTTTATGCTGCTCTCGTAGTTGGGGAAACTCTGGGCCCCAAATTCGGTGACGAAGCGGATATTCTTGGGGGAGCGGCGGCGAAATTTGTCGAAGGCCCATATCGGTCCCGCGGCCGGATACCAGCCGTAGTAGTGGTGGCCATCGGTTCCCGCCCGCCAGAGGGGTAAGGCCCACTCGCCCGAGGAGCGAACCACGAAGCGGCTGCGGTCAAGCCTTTCCACTCGTTGCTTGAGGCGACTGTCTAAGACCTCTCGGTTCCAGGAGTAGACGAATATCGACCAGAGCATGCGCAGGAAACTCCCGCGCCAGAAGGCCCGGCGGCCGGCTATTTCCTCCGTGCCCTCGGCGATCCAGAGGGGCTCGTTATGCATGCACCAGATGGCGATGGAGGGGTGGTTGAAGAGTAAGCGCACCATCTTCTCCACTTGGCGAAGGGCCTCCGGCAACACCTCCTTCGCATAGCCCCACTGGAGGGGGAAATCTTGCCAGAGGAGGATCCCTTCCTCATCGGCCGCTTGGTAGAAGGCGGGGTGCTCGATATGGGCGTGGACGCGGAGGGCATTCATGTGGGCCTCTTTGGCCAACCTCAGGTCTCGCCGGTAGGCCTCATAGGTCATCCTGGCCAGGCGGGCATCCCCAGGAGGGTAGTTGCTTCCCTTGAGGAAGAGGCGTTGGCCGTTGAGGTAGGCTATCCACTCCCGCATCTCGAAGGTGCGCAGGCCAAAGTTGAACTCCAGGCGGTCGGAGGGAAGGCGGCCGTTTCTCACCTCAATGGCCACTCGATAGAGATGGGGGTGGCCTAGGTCGTGGCTCCACCACAGGCGGGGCTCCATTATCTCCACGGTTTCTTCGATCTGGTTAGAGCCGGGGGCCAATTTCACCTCCCGCTGGAAGGCCTGGGAGGGGGCGGAAAAATTATAAGGGGTGAAGGTTATTCGTAGTTTGGCCCTCCCGGCCTCCGCCGCCTCCAGGGAGAGGGAAGCCGCTACCAGGGCCTTCTCTTCCGATAGGGCCTTGACTTGAAGGCGTGTCCCTTCGATGTAGATGGCCCCCGATTCCAGGATTTCCACCGGCAGCCAGATGCCCCCCGGGTTGACCTTGGGGTCCAGGCAATCCCAATGGGAGAAGACCCCGGTGATCATCCGCTTCCCCGTCTTATCCTTCTCTTCGGGGCAATCCACCTCCACCAGCAGGGTATTATCCTTACGCAGGCGGTCGGTTACCTCGTATTCTTGGGGGAAGAAGTAGCCTTCGTTCTCCCCCAAGCGATGGCCGTTAAGGTAGACGGTAGACCAATAGAAGATGCCGTTGAGGCGGAGGCGATACCTCTTGTTACGGCGTTTCTGGAAAGGGAAGCGCTTCTTATACACCACCTTGCCAGCATGGGATTCCAGAACAGGGTGTTCTTGCCAGTGGCTGGGGAGCTCCATCTCCAGCCAGCCATCCGAGGGGTAACTCTCCCTGAACTCCTCCACCGGCAAAAGTTGCCACAGGCCGTTAAGCGAGAACTTTTCCACCTTTTCCTCCCCTGGTCCAGGGACAGACAGCCACGCAAACCCCGCAGACGGGGTGGTCCACTCCTACCCTTTCCTTAAGCAGCCTCCTGGCCTCCAGGTAACAGGCGCGGGCATCTACGAGTTCCTCCCGGGCCATACCTGCCTGCCAATTTCTTCCCTTGATGGCCCCAGCGGGGCAAGCCTCAACGCAGAGGCGGCAGGAGCCACATCGCCCTTCGGTTATTGGTTCGCCCGCCGGAAGGGGCAGGTCAGTGAGGACGGTGGTCAACCGCACCCGGGGCCCATAAGCGGGGGCGATCAAGAGGGCGCTCTTCCCGATGAATCCTAGCCCCGCTCGGGTGGCAGCGGTCTTATGTTGGAAATCTGCCCTGAGGGTGGATCCTTCTTCCCTCTCTCGCTCCAGGGTGGTCCAGGTGGCCGGAAGGGCCTGGGCTTGATGACCCCTGGAGAGGAGAAATTGAGCCGCCTTTTCGGCGATGTCGTTGAGGGCGGCGTTGGCCCGCTCATATTCCCCATAATATTCCGGGGTGGGGCCATCCTTCACCTCTTCCAATACCTCTGGGTTCAATGCCCAGGCTATGGATATGGCCCAGGGGGCAAAGGGAGAGGGGGAGAGGTCCCCAAGGTGGGCGAAGCCCACCAGGGTGGCTCCCCAATGCCGAATCTCCTCTTGAAGGAGTTGAGCGTCCATTAGAGGCTAAGGCCCTCCCGCAAGACCACAAGCACGTTGAGGAAGTAGTAAAAATATCCCCACAAGATGGTCATCCCTGCCCAGCGGAAGATATCGGTCAACTCCTCCCGCCAGAGGTAGGCAAAGTAAAGGGTGAGGAGGGTGGAGGTGGCCAGGAAGAGCCAGGGGGCGGCGGGGACCAACTCCAGAGGAGGGAAGCCGATGACCGCGCTGACCGGTCGGACTATCAAGGCCAGGGTTGCTATCATGATCAGGAAGATGAGGGCTGGGGATTTGGCTTTTTGCATCTCTAGCCGGTCGACGACGAATAGGAAGAGGATGATGGCCAACCAAGCGGCGATGAGCCTCCAGGAGTTCATGATGGTGGTCAGGATGCTCATCATGGCGGTGAAGCCGATGGCGTAAAGGAAACTCGACCCGCTGGAGAAGCCCAGCCTTTGCCAGAGCGAGGGGGTGAGAGGGTGGATGTCGTTACTGTAGATGAGGGCGAAGGTGTAGGGGTTCAGGGCTTCTTGCCAGAAGAGGTGTTTCCGTCCCTGGTGGTCGGTAACCATCGCCGGCCAGACCGCGCTGGAGGGGGAGTGGGTGAGTTGGCTTTCTTGGTTCATCATCTCCCCCTCTTGGTCTAGGATGGCGGAGTAGATTTGAAAACGCCCCCCACCGCTCCGATCTTCCGACCAGGTGAGTTGTGGGGTGTCATCTCTAATCTCCACATCTATGTGGGAGCGCTGGGTGCCGCCCACGGCGATGAGGCGAGGAGCCACCAGGTCCTCTCCTCGGGGGCCCATCTTGGTATAGCGCACCCCCTCCGGTAGCGATTCTAAGAGGTATAGAGCGCCCCCTGGGTCGGCTTTCAGGGTTACGGGATAGCCCTGCCCGCTTTGGTCCCTGGTCTGAGTGATCCTGGTCAGCACGCGAGATGGGGCCAAAGGGCGGCCCTCCAGATCGAAGGGGCGATAAAGGGCTTCCTCATAAGTCACCTCGTCGTCGAAGTGGACCAGGTGAATAACCTCTCCTCCCATGGCCATGGCCGGTTGGAAGGCAAAGCCGGGCTCCTGGGAGAGAAGCCTCTCCGAGAGGACCACCTCCCCCCTCTCATCTAACCCCAAGAGGTGTATATCGAAATTGTTTTCTACCATCTCCGACCAAGCCACCAAGATATGGCCTTCTTCATCCCTCGCAGTGACGGCGTCTCGAATCACGTTACGGGTTTCCTTGAGGACTACTGGCTCTTGGCCTACTACCCTCATCACCACCCGGCGCGCCTCCTCCAATTCCAGCCAGAAACAGGCTATTTTGCCCTCTGAGGTTAGCACCATGGAGGGGTCTGTAGACTTGATCCCCGGCCTTGATAGTTGAATAGGCCCCGATATGAACCTCCCTTGGTCGTCTATCTGAGCATAGAAGACCTGCTCCACCCGCTCCGTCGGCTTGGGCCAAAGGAGATGCACCACATCGTTTTCATCGACCAGGGCTTGATATCCTTGGCCCAGGAGGATCTCATCTAGGGGACGAGATGGTGACCAGCCCTCGGTATAGGTTAGGGGAGGCGGTTGTATCAAGAGGGCTGCCGCTATCCCAACGGCCAGGAGGGCCAGCAGGACTCCTAGCCATCGATAGCCTAAAAGAACTCCCCTCCACCCCCTATCGCCGCTCATAAGGTTCTTGCTCCCCCTCGAGCGAGACAATTCTAGCACCGTTAGCGGTGAAGGAAAAGCGTGAATGGTGCTCTATGCCTCTCTCAAAATAGGTAATCGGAATCTCAATCCTGCCCATGGATTATAGGCTAGCCTGAGGTGGCCTGCGCTTTGCTGGAAAGGTCGTCCTTAGACTATTGAGCCTTGGGACGAAAGCCAAGGGGGGCATTCTGGGTCGGGAAACTCGTTCTGCCGTGCACAGAGCCTCTAGATCAGCGAAGCCCATGGGATAGGCCCAGGGTTTTACCTATCATCGTGTCGTCACTTTGATCGTAGTCAGGATTATCCTATCCCCCATCTCTCGCCCGGAGCCATCGCGCACCGGCAGCCGCTCTCCGCTTTCGGCATCGTACATCCCTACCTCGAGAGTGTAATCCCCTTCCGGCGCTTGGGGGTCAAGGGGTATCTCATATTCATCTACTATTATCTCGCCTGCAACCCAGCCGGTAGTGGGCAAAAGACCCCTCCCGGTCAGGTTGTCCTTCTGTCCCCAGATGCGGTTCTCCCCGTCCAATAGATGGGTAAAGACGGTGTAACTCACCTCCATCTCCTCGAGCGCTTGCCAAAAAAGGACTAGTTTGAGACTCCCACCTGGCCGAAGGGGTTTGGCCTCCAGATTGTACCCCAGGAGTTTCACTTTCTGATCTAGGTAGAACTCCAGGGGGTGGTCCACCTGAGGCGGGGTGAAGAGCCTTTGCCTCCCTTCTACCGGGAGGGAAGCCAGGTGGACCTTTCGACTCTCCTCTTTCGTGGCTGAGTCGACTAGGCTGAGCATCAACCTTACCTCGCCCAAGGGGGCCTCCGGGGAAAGACGCAGGTCGTGCCAATCTTTAACTATCTCTCCCCTCTCCCACTGGTCGGTGGGATAGTTTCCTAAGCCGGGGCGGCTTATATCTTCCCCCCAAACCCTCCTCTCCTTGTCTTCTAAGGAGAGATGCACTAGGTAATCGCCCTCTACTTCCTCTTTGGCCTGCCAATATAGGGCCAGGGTGAGCCTCCCTCCAGGTTGTATGGAGGTTTGGAGTAGGTCGTAGCCTAAAAGGCGCATCTCCGGGAATTCCAGGAGGTGGGCCTTCCGGATTTCCAAGGCGGAGGTGAGAGGGGGGCTGGCTGGTTTGACCACTCTAATGGTGCCCACCTGGAAGGAAGAGCCTGCTGGCCTTCCCTCGGCTAAGGCCGTGAGCCTCTCCAAAGTGGTGGCTTTATAGACTGCCACTTTGAGGTTATACTCCCCCGGCGGCGTCCCCGGGGCCACGGGGACCAGATAGACGTTCAAAGCCTCCTCACCGATGCTCCAGTTGGAGGTACGCAGATGGCCCTCGCTGATGATGAGGCGGTCATCCTGGCCGACCAGGTGGCCCGATTCGTCCTCTAAATAGAGGCTGGCTTTGTAATCTTCCTCCACATCTGCCAGGAGCCGCCAATTAAGGACCACCCAGATGAACTTCCCAGAGGGGACCACCCTCTGGTTCACCTCCGCCTCGCTACTGGTCTCGCCCAGCCCCTGTCCTCCGAAGGCATACTGGGTCAAGGCCAGGGTCTCGCTGAAATTCGCCTCTGTGCCTTCCATCCCCTGGGCCAGGGAGAAATGGGGGGAGGGTGGCAGCCTATACCAGGCTAGGCGGTAGCCGCGAAATTGGGCCTCGTTGAGGAAACTGCCGTATTTCCCCAACAGAAAGGGGATGAGCCCTCGAGGGTCGCTATCCGACTTGTACCACTGGACCAGATATGCCTTCTCTCTCCCTTGGGTCAAGGTGGTCAGGGTTTCAGCGATGGTCTTAGAGTTGGCGAAGAGATAATGGGCTGGCGCGGGGCCGCCATAATAGTATTGAAAGGGGAAAGGCATGTCCAAGATGACCATATCCTTACTGCTGGCTTGTCCTTCCACGAACTTGGCCAAAGACCGGGTATCATCCCGAAAGTAACGGGGGTCGAAATAGTAGGAATGGGTTCCCACCAGGAAGGCGCAGATGACTACGCCGACGCTAAGGAACCCCAAGGCCTTTATTCGTCGCCACAACACCCCTATGGCATAGGCCAGAAGCAAAAAGTAGGCCGGAGTCACCAGCATGGCGTAGCGGGGGTGAAACATGGACCTCTCTTGGAGGAGGAGGTAGTAGAGGATTAAAGGCAGAAGGAACCAAAGGAGCGCCATGGCCAGGGGGGGGAGATCGTCTCGTTTCCTATCTAAGAGCCTTACCACCATTCCTATAGCCAGGATCAGCCCTATGCCTAGGAGGAAGGGGGCTACCCTGGCAACATCTACATTTAGATCGGTGTTGAAAGCCTGCCACGTCTCCTGAACGAACTGGCTGGGAGTGGGCGGGACCAGATTGGGGTTCTTGTAGGAGATGGCCTGGTTTAGGGCCACTGGTAGATAAGGGAGGTATAAGAGGCCGATCCCCCCTTGGCTGGCCAACCAACTGGCAATGGCCCGCCTGCGCTCTTTGCTAGTGAGTATGAAGCCCATGGCCACCAGGTTGTGCACTAGAAAGGTGAAAAAGGCGGCATAGTGGGTGTAAAGGCTGGCCGCAGCGGCGAGGATGTAGCCGCCCCATCGTTGCCATCCCCCTTTCACCCAGGCTCGCCAGAGCAGGAGGGTGGAGAGGGTGGAGAAAAAGAGCGCCATACTGTACATCCGGGCCTCTTGGGCCTCATGGATGAAGAGAGGGGAGAGAGCGGCGATGAGCCCTGCCAGGAGGCCGATGTTCTCATCAAAGAGTTGCCTTCCCAGGTAGAAGAGGAGGGCCACGGTAAGGAGGGAGAAGAGGGAGGAGAGGAAGCGAGCCGCAAACTCCGACTGGCCGGCCAGGCCCAGCCAGAAATGGAGGGAGTAGAAGTAAAGGGGAGGGTGGATATCCATCCCCGGGGCAGTAGGGATGGCCGAAAGAGGGTAAAGGGAGGCTATTATGTTCCGTCCCTCATCCCACCAGATCGATTGATAACCTAGGCGGTAGATCCTGAGGGCGAAGGCTAGGAGGATGATGAGCATGGGGAGGCGATACCTTAGCCATCCTTTAGCCGGAGACATGGTCTCACCTCCCCTACTATCTCCCCTCGATGGTTAACTACGGGTGGGCAGTGATAACTCTTGAGGGCCTCTAATTCTTCCTCGTTCAGGAACCCCAACTGACGCAGGACCTCCAAGGTCATAGGCTCACCACCGCGGGAGGAACCATCCTCTGCCTTGATGGCTATGCCCAGCCCATGACCGTCGTCGGAGGTGATGCCTATGGCGAAGTAGCCCTCGGCCCCCCCTTTGGCCACCAGGTTCCTTTTGAGGCGCATCAGGTCGGTGTCGAGCCGTCCCTTGGTGCCCCCCACCATCTCCGGGTGGCTTCTCATGGCTTCCGTAACTCGCCGACAGGCCTCTTGAGTGGAGGAAGGTAGCCCGTGGGGATCAACCAGGCGAGCGTAGGCCATGGCCATCCTCCAAAGGGGGACCTTGAAGGTGGGCACCCCACAACCATCGATGGCGGTGACTATATCTGAAGGTCCCATATCCATCAATCGAGCCATGTTCTCCAGGATGGCCTGTTGCACCGGGTGCTCTAGGCGATAATAGCCTGAGGTAGGATGGCCTCGCCCTACGGCCAAGGCTAACATCCCAGCATGCTTCCCGGAGCAATTATTATGCCATACCGAAGGCTCCTGGCCCGCTTCCATGAGGCGGCGGGCGGCCTCTTTGTCGAGGGGATAATGGACGCCACATTGGAGGGCCTCCGGGCCCAGCCCGATCTTCTCCAGGATGCTCTTTACGGCCTCAACATGGATATCCTCGCCGCTATGGGAGGCGGCCATCACCGCCAACTCCTTTCGACTGAAGCGGAAGCGCTCTACGAGGCCGCTCTCCGCCAGGGGCAACAGTTGCAGGGGTTTGGCCGCCGAGCGCAAGAAGGTGGAGAAATTTACCTCGCCACTTTTCTTCACCACCTTCCCCTGAACATCGCATATTACCACTATGACGCGATGGATGGACTCGATCTCCCCACCGCGCCTCACTTCCACCAAAGCCGTCCGATCAAGTCGCTGTCTCATCCTCAGGACACCTCCTCTTGGGATACGAAGGGACTTTGTGCGGGTAAAAGCAGGCAGAGAAAGGAGGCGATCAAAGGGAGGATTATCAGGAGATCCAACCCTTTCATCAGCCCTAGCCTATCCGCTATGACTCCGGTGATCCCCGCTCCCACTCCTCCGGCCACGAAGGAGGAGCCCAAGGCCAATCCGGAGACCGTGGCCCTACTGGCGGGTAGTAGGCTCTGGACCAGGCCCATGGTCATGGGCGACGTCGCTCCCAGGCAGAGGCCGAGGAGGAGGACGAAGGGGAGCAGGGAGAAGGCAGGCCCATGCAAGAAGAGGTAGTAGAAGGGGCTGGCCAAGGCAAGGGTCATCACTATTACCCTCTTGTAGCCCCATCGATCTGCTACCATCCCCCCGAGAAAGGTACCAAAAGCCTCCGCCAAAAGGAGCAAGAAAAGCACCTGACTGGCGGTTATTATGGAGTAGCCCTTGTGGACATACAAGAGGGGGAGATAGGTCGAGAGACTCCGCGAAGCCCACGGCAGGAGCACTATTAGGCCGATTAAGGGCAAGATGAACCATATTAGGGGGCCTTCCCCTTGGCTCCTCGTCTTCGTTCTCGCTTCCGGCAACGGACGCGGCAGGGGGGAGAAGAAAAGAAGTATAGGGGCAGTCGCCAGGGCCAGGATCATAAGTATGGCCGCCCCTTCCAAGCCCGTGGCGGCAAACAAGGCGCCGCCGAGCAAGGGGCCGAGGGCATACCCAGCGCCCCCGCTGCTTCCGAAGATGGCCAGGCTAGAGGTGTTGGGCTGTTGGCTTGCGGCCGTGGAGGCGCTGCCCCAGGCTTGGGGGTGGAAAGCCGCCGTGCCCAACCCTGCCAGGGCCACGAGGAAGGCTAAAGAGAGGTAGTCCCGACTATAGGCTGCCAACACCACGAAGGTGGCCATCCATAGCAGTGCCATCGCCCCCAGTCGGCGCATCTGTAGGCGGTCGGCCAAGAAGCCGAAGAGGGGTTGGGTGAGGGAAGAAGTGAAGGTGAAAAGGGTGATAAGGAAACCCACCTGGGTATAGGTGAGGTGGAGGGAATCCACCAGGAAGGGGAACATCACCGGCAGAAGGCTGCTGTAGATATCGATGGTGAAATGGCCGAGGGAGAGGGCCAAAAGGGATCGGCTACGAAAAAGGATCATTAAGAGGGTATTCCTCCTTCAAGGCAAAGGGGGCCATCGACCCCCTTTTGATTATAGCACTAGGTTGCGGGAGGAACAAGATCAGATGGCCCCCCTCACCCCCGCAGTTTGCGGACGTAGACCCGATATTCTCCCCCTTCCTCCTTAACCCAGTCACGGTCCACTAAATCTTCCAAGG
>CAYUAM010000010.1:0-17353 GCA_964442805.1 uncultured Anaerolineales bacterium
TAATAGGCAGCGATGAGGTCCACATCGTCTTGAACGGCGAGAAGGAAGCCGGGGAAGAGGAAGAGATCTATTACCTGGTCTCTGACAGCAAAGGGGCAGAAGGCTCCTGGTCCTCGTTGGTCAACGTCTCCCGCACTACCCTCGACATCTCCATCGCTCCCGCCATTGCCGTCGGTAACGATATAGTCTACATCGTCTGGGAAGAACAAGATGGTAGCAATTATGATCTCTACTTCTCCGCCGGCTTCCCTTATGGAGTATATGCGCCTTTGATGGAGAAGAATTACTGATGGCCGAAACCAGCGCCACCAAAGATTACCGGACTCGTTACTTGATCTGGGGCCTAGCGGCCCTGGTGATAGTGGTTTACCTGGCCTTAGGGCTGGCCGCCCTGGCCTCCCAGCGCTCCTCCGTCCCTCCTCCCAAGGAGGCCCTCACGGCCAAGGAGGCCTATGCCCAGGCCCAGGCCGCGGCCCTAGACTGGCGAGAGGACGCCCGTTTGCTCAGCGTCACCGCCGCCTGGAGCCAGGCCACGGAAAAGGATTTGGCCACGGGAGAGACCAGTTGGGGCTTCTACTTCCTATCGCCCCTGGCCCGGCAGGTGCAGATTTTCAGCGTCACTGAGGAGGGGGCCACAGGCATCAAAACCATAAACGCTACCCATACGGAGGGCGGCATCGACCCCTCCCAGTGGCAGGTGGACAGCCCGGAGGCTATACGCCTCTTCTTAGCCAACGGGGGGCGAGAGTTCCTAGCCCAGCACCCCGGCGCTGCGGTTAATTTGCGGTTGGCTCAGGAGGAAAGCGGGCTTTTGTTCTGGATGGCCTCGGGGCTATCGAGCCAAGATAAGGCCACCTTCTCCTTGGCCTTAGACGCCGCCAGCGGCGAGGTGGTGAAGCGGTAGTAAGATGAGAAGGAAAGAAGACGGACAGAGCCTGGTGGAGTTCGCCGTTATCCTGCCCATAATACTCTTCATCCTGGTGGGGATGGTGGAGGTGGGCTGGGCCATGCATTCCTATGTTACCGTAGCCTCTGCGGCCCGGGAGGCCACTCGGTTCGGGGCCCGGGGGAATTTCCAAGAGGAGGACGTGGCCGAGGTGGCCCTAGTGGCCATGCAAGCGGTGGAGACCCACCTGGAAGGGCCTGAGGCGAACACCACCATTATTGTTACCTTTGTGGACATAGATCCCACCGGAGCCTATACCGTCACCACTCCCTACATAACCGGAACCTTGCCCGTCACCTCGGCCCTGATCACCGGGGCTCTGGATATCGCCCAGATAGCCGCCAATAACGCGGCCTTCAACAACGACCCCTTCCACTGTCCCATCGGCGTGGACCCGCCCTGCGGGACCCGCAACGACCTAATAGTAGTGGAGGCCTTTTATAACCACAGACAGATGTTAGGTTTGCCGCTGGTGAGCGATATCTTGCCCGACCCGTTGCCCATGTATTCGCGCGGGGTGATGCGTCTGGGGATCTCCCGATATGACTAGAGGGTGGGGAGGGGAGAGATGAGAACATTTTTCAAGCGCTTTTGGGGTCGCTTCTGGTCGAGGCTAAGCAACGAGAAGGGCCAAAGCCTCATCATCATCGCCTTCGCCTTCATAGGCATAGTGGCCCTAGTGGGCCTAGCCATAGACTTGGGGGTGATGTACGTCCAACGGACTAGGCTAGGCCAGGCCGTAGATGCGGCTGCTTTGGCGGGGGCCCAAGAACTCCCCAACGAGATCGCCGCCTGGGACCGGGCGGAGGAGTACTTAAGGACCAACGGCTACGACCTGAACGATCCCGACGTTACCATCGCCCACGGTTTCCCCGACGAGCCGGTTTTCGGCAACCACTATCAGATGACAGTCACCGGGACCAAGTCCGTGCCCCTAACCTTCCTCAGGGTTATAGGCTTCACCGAAGTGCAAGTGCAAGCCAGCGCCACCGGCGAGAACGCCAACCGCTTGGATATCATGGTCGTCATGGATAAGACCGGCTCCATGGACGACGATACCTGCTACATCACCCGGACCGATCCCCAATACGCCTGCCAGCCCTGGCTCCGTGACTGCGCCACCCTCTACCAAACGGGCTTCGATGACCTCTCCGGATGGACCACCGGAGGATACGCCGCTGCCCTCGGCAACGACCCGGCCTACATGCTGGATGGGAACTACGTCTATCTGGAAGGGAACGGGACCGACGGCTACATCTACCGCACTGTCCCCAGCACCGGCTATGACCGAGTCAAGGTGACCTTTTGGACCAGGAACATAGGTATGGAATGGTACGATTACCTCCGGGTCTATTGGCGTCCCACCGGCAGTTCCTCCTGGACCAGGGAATGGTCCGAGTCGCCGCCTAGTTCTTGGACCCAATATCAGGTGGTACTGCCCGCCGGGGCAGGGAATAAATCCGGCCTCCAGATCCGTTTCGGGCTCTATAACACCGAGATCGACGAGTATGCCTTGATAGACAACGTCACTGTGGAGGCCTGCAAGGCCGGCCTGGGGCCCTGCGATGGGTCGGGCTGCAGCGACGACCAATGCAACGGAGGGGGCCAGCAGGATTGCGGGGACAGCAGCGACCCCTGGCAGAATATCTTCCACGAGCAGCCGACCTACGATACCATGGTGGCCATAGATGGCTTCCTAGACTTCTTGGACTCAGACCTAGACCAGGTAGGGCTAGCCAGTTACTCCACTTCGGCCAGCGTGAATATCGAATTGAGCAACGACTTCGACGCCGTGACTACTACCGTATATACCATCAACCCTTCCGGCTGCACCAACATCGGCGATGGCATATATGCCGGCATAAACGGCCTTAGCACCCAGGACCCTCACAACGGGAGGACCAACGCCGTCCATATCATGATCCTCCTCTCCGACGGCTGGACCAATACTTGGCCGGGGAGCGGCGGTTGCGCCTGCGACACCAGCCCCCCCTGCCCCTACGACCCTTGTCCCCAAGGGGATGCCCATGTCATGAACGCGGTGAACTGGGCCCGGGACAACGGGATAGTCATCTTCGCCATCGGCCAAGGCGCTTGCGTCAATGAGACCCTGCTAAGGAATATAGCCGAGACCACCTTCGGGCGGTATTACTGGGCCCCTACTACGGAGGAATTGGACGATATATTCCAGCAGATCGCCGAATATATCTTCCTCAGGCTGATCAGATAACCTCATATGCCCATCTTCAGCGCCTTGAGGGCGGTTTTGGCTGGAGGTGGGCCATAGTCCTTTTTAGCCATTGTCAGGACGAGCCATTTCTGATAAAATAATAAAAGTTAAGACCATAGGGGAGGTAGATGATGCTACGCCGTGGTAGGTTGCTCATATTATTGGGACTAATTTTGGCCATCATAACCGTTGGCTTGGCCTACTATATGCTGCCCAAAGGCCCAGCACCGAGCGAGGAGGTGAAAATCCGCACCGTGGTGGTGGCCAAGAGGGCCATCGGCGAGCGCGAGGAGATCACTCCCGACGCGGTAGGGACAGAAGAGAGGGAGGAGAAATATATCCCCGAAAACGCCATAACCAGCCCTGCCCAAGCGGTAGGGAAGATAAGCATGGTGCCCATCGTGGAGGGGGAGACCATCCTGGCCGATATGGTGGTCAGCAAGGAGGAAGCCAAAGAGCAAGGGGAACTCGCTTCCTTAGCCATCCCCCCTGGCAAGGTGGCCTTTGCCTTCCCCATCGAGGACCGGAATAGCGTAGCGGGAGCCATCCAACCTGGCGATTTCGTTGACGTTCTGGTAGATATAAAATTTGATATCATGGGCAAGGCCATCGAAGGAGGAGGGGCAGAGCCAGGAGCAGGGGAGGCCGCAGAAACGCTGGCGAAGACGGGAGAGAAGGCCATCGCCACCCAACTCACCTTGCAGGATGTGGAGGTCTTGAAAGTGGGGCTTTGGACCCCCCCACCTGTAACCACTACTGAAGAAGGCGCAGCGCCCCCTCCGCCTACTCAGAATTACCTAACCCTACTGCTCAACCAACAAGACGCCTTGGTCATCTTATACCTTCGGGATGACCCCAACGTTTCCGTGGATTTCGTTCTGCGGGCCAGTGGCGACCACGAGATAGTGAACATCGAATCGGTCACTTTGCAATATATCTTGACCCGTTTCAATGTGGGGGTACCCTCTCCACCCCCCACCATAGGGCCAGAATAAAGGGACTATGGGCGAGGAAAGGGAACCAAAGATCCGCGTCCTCATCGTGGATGATATCCCGGAGACGCGAGAGAACCTACGCAAACTCCTTCACTTTGAGCCCGATATAGAGGTGGTGGGCGCAGCGGCCAGCGGCGAGGCCAGCATCGAGATAGCCCAGGAGCTGGAGCCGGATATCGTCCTCATGGATATCAATATGCCGGACTTGGACGGGATCGCCGCCGCTGAGACCATCACTGAGGCCAGCCCGACCACTCAGTTGATCATGATGTCGGTGCAGAGCGAGGCCGACTACCTCCGTCGCTCCATGCTGGCCGGAGCACGGGAGTTCCTCACCAAGCCCTTCAGCGCCGACGAGTTGGTGACCACTATACGCCGAGTCTACCAGCTGAAACCCCGCACCATTGCACCGCCCCTGATTCAGCGTGCTCCTCCCTTGGAAGGCATCCCCAGCCGCCAGGAACCGGAGAGAAGGGGCGCCATCATCGCCGTCTATAGCCCAAAGGGAGGGAGCGGTTGCACCACCATCGCCACCAATTTGGCCATCTCCCTAAAACGAGATAAGGAAAAAGTAGCCTTGGTAGATTGTAGCCTGCAGTTCGGCGACGTAGGGGTCTTCCTGAACCTCCAGGCTAAAAACACCCTCGCCGACCTGATCCCCCAAATCGACGAGTTGGACGACATCATCTTGGACGGAGTGTTGCAGACTCATTCCTCAGGAGTGAAGGCCCTTCTCGCCCCCCCCCGCCCGGAGATGGCAGATCTAGTGACTCCGGAGCATATTAAAAGGATCCTCGCCTACTTGAGAGGGTGTTACGAGTATGTCATCGCGGACACCAGTTCCTCGCTCTACGATCTTACCTTGGCCATACTGGAGGCCTCCGATCTGATCCTCTTAGTAATCACCCCCGATATACCGGCCATCAAAGACGCCAAACTCTTCTTCGAAGTCATGGAGGTCTTGGGTTACCCCTTGGAAGGGGTAAACCTCGTACTGAATAAGGTCGATCGCCACAGCGAAATCCAAGAGCAAAATATCGCCAATAGCATCAAACACCCCATCACTGCTCGCATCTCTAACGACCCCTTAGTGACCCTGAGGGCAGTCAATCAAGGGATACCCCTGCTCATCGGACAGAAAGATAAGGTCATCTCTCGGGATATCTTGGCTTTGGCCACCCACCTTAAGGGCGAATTGACCAAGGTAGAAGAGCCGGAAGAAGAAGTTGAGAAGGAATCCAAAGGCATCATCAGCCGTATCTTTCGCTGAAATTACAGTAGAGGAGGCGTAGGAAATGTCACTCCTCAGGAGGATGGAAAAGAACCAACGGACCCAGCAAGAGGCCGCGCCCGCTACCTTGGAAGAGTTGCGCTTGAAGAGGCAACCGGTACGACCCACTCGCGACGCATACGCCGAACTCAAGAATCGGGTGCAGAAGAAAGTCATCGCTGAACTGGATCCAAACTTGGACCTCTCCAAAACGGTGGAGGTAAGGAAGGCCATCGAGGAGATATTCAACGCCGTCTTGGCCGAGGAGAATATGATCCTCAGCCGGGCCGAGCGTATGGCCCTCTTCGAGCAGGTGGCAGCCGAGATCTTGGGCCTTGGCCCCCTGGAACCCTTGCTCATAGACGAGTCGGTGACGGAGATCATGGTTAACGGCCCACAAGATGTATACGTAGAACGCCATGGCAAGGTGGAGAAGACCAACTACAAATTCGAGAGCGACGAGCACGTCATGCGCATCATAGACCGGATCGTAGCCCCTTTGGGCCGCCGTGTCGATGAAAGTCAACCCTATGTGGACGCCCGTTTGCCCAGCGGGGACCGGGTGAATATCATCATCCCTCCCCTCTCCCTGGTGGGCCCTACCATAACCATCCGGGTCTTCGCCAAGATCCCCTTCGCCATGGAGGATTTCATCAACCTGGGCACCTTCTCGCCTGAATTGGCCGAATTTTGCGAGGCTTGTGTGAAGGGCCGTCTCAACATACTAATCACCGGAGGGACGGGCTCCGGCAAGACCACTACCCTCAATGTGTTGTCGGCTTACATCCCCAATCACGAGCGGATAGTAACCATCGAGAACGCGGCCGAACTCCAACTGCAACAGGAACATGTGGTCTCCTTGGAAGCCCGCCTCCCCAACATCGAGGGCAAGGGGCAAGTGACCATCCGGGATCTGGTCATCAACGTCCTGCGCATGCGGCCGGATCGGATCATCGTGGGTGAGGTGCGAGGAGGCGAGGCCTTAGACATGCTCCAGGCCATGAACACGGGCCACGACGGAGGCATGACCACCCTTCACTGCAATAGCCCTCGCGACGCCCTATCCCGGCTGGAGACCATGGTGCTCATGGCCGGCGAGGACCTACCCCACCGAGCCATTCGCGAGCAGATGTCCTCTGCCATTAACCTCATAGTCCACCAAGACAGGTTGCGTGACGGCAGCCGCAAGGTGGTGCAGGTAACGGAGGTGCAGGGCATGGAGGGAGACGTAATCGTCCTCCAGGATATCTTCACCTTCGAGCAGACCGGTTATGAGGGAGGGCGAATCCTAGGAGGCCTTCGCCCCACGGGGGTGAGGCCGAAGTTCATGGAGTTGATCGAGGCGGCGGGACTCCACCTCCCACCCACCATCTTCGGCTACGATGCCCAAGGGCGGTTCCGCTAGAAAGGAGGGAAAAGGACCATGACCCCCCTCTACTTAGTAGCAGGTCTAATGGGCCTCTCCTTGGTGGTACTCTTCTGGGGAGTGGCTCAGATGCTACGCCATAGGTCGGACCTGATCAAGGTTCGACTGGGGCGATATACCTACCGGGAAGGAGAAACGCCGAAAGGGGCGGTGGAGAAGGGGCCTCCTCCTTTCGTGGCGAGCATCAACCGCGCCATCACCAGTCAGGGTTTCGCGGAGCGGATAGCCACCGATTTGGCCCGGGCCGATTTGAAACTCACCGTGGCCGAATATTTCCTGCTAAACGTGGCCAGCGTGCTAATCTGCTTCTTGGTAGCCCTCTTGCTCTTCCGCAATATCCTGGCCCTGGTGGGCGGCATTGTGGGCTTCTACTTGCCTCGCTTCTATCTAGGGATGCGCCAGCGTCGTCGGCTCAACGCCTTCAACGACCAATTGGGAGATACCATCACCCTTTTGGCTAACTCTTTGCGCTCCGGCTACAGCCTCCTCCAAGCCATGGAGACGGTGGCCAAGGAACTCCCTCCCCCCGTCTCTGATGAGTTCAGTCGGGTGGTCAGGGAGATAGGTTTGGGCCTCTCCAACCAAGAAGCCCTTAACAACCTCCTCCGCCGGGTTAATAGCGATGATTTGGACCTCATGATCACGGCCATCAACGTCCACCACGAGGTGGGGGGAAACCTGTCCGAGATCTTGGATACCATCGGCCACACCATTCGGGAAAGGGTGAGGATCAAAGGGGAGATCCGAACCATTACCGCCGGGCAAAGGTTCTCCATGTATGTCCTAACCGCTCTGCCCATATTTCTCGGTGGCTTTATGTTCATGTTCAATAGAGAATATATGTCTGCCCTTTGGGCCGACCAATGTGGGATAATGATGATGGTGACCGCCGCAATTATGATGGTCACCGGCTACTTCGTCATCCGCAGGATAGTGGCCATAGAGGTGTAGAGCGATGAGCCTTTTGCCCTTCATCATAGCCTTGGCCCTTGGAGCGAGCATCGTCATCATCTTCATCGGTCTGGCTTCGCCCCAACCTCAAAGCCCGGTGCAGGCTCGCCTCGACCAGTTCGGGACGCGCCAGGCCTTGACCTTGGAAGAGATCGAACTACGGCAGCCCTTCTCCGAACGGATCATAAAGCCCCTCATCACCAGCCTGGCCAATTTCTTCAGCCGTCTAACTCCTCAGTACAACGTAGAGAACTTGCGGCACAAGTTGGACCTGGCCGGCAACCCTAATAACTGGGGGCCCACGGAGTTCTTGGGGGTCAGGGGGCTCTGCGCCCTGGTCTGTGCGGCCTTGCCCTGGGGCCTCTTCACCTTAGCCGGGGCTCCCCTACCTAAGTTGCTTCTCTTCACCGTCCTCTTCGGAGTCCTAGGCTTCTACATGCCCTCTATCTGGTTGGGGAGGAAGATTAACCAGCGGCAGAAGGAGATAATTAGGGCCCTCCCTGACGCCTTGGACCTTCTCACCATCAGCGTGGAGGCCGGGCTGGGCTTCGATGCGGCCATGAGCAAGGTGACGGAGAAATGGGATAACCAATTGAGCCAGGCCTTCGCTCGCACCCTGTCCGAGATCCGCATGGGCAAGGCCCGAAAAGAAGCCATGCGCGATATGGCCGACCGAGCCGAGGTCTCCGAACTGACCAGTTTTGTGGCCGCTATCATCCAGGCCGACCAACTAGGCGTCAGCATCGCCAGGGTCCTTCGCATACAATCAGAACAGATGCGCATCCGACGCCGCCAGCGGGCTGAGGAGATAGCCCAACAAGCCCCCATTAAGATGCTCATCCCTCTGGTCTTCCTCATCTTCCCCTCCGTCCTGGTGGTCCTCTTGGGGCCGGCTATCCCCAGGCTTCGAGAAGTCTTCGGCGGTGGACTCTTTTAGAGTTGTAAACCTCACCCGCGATTCCCTTCTGGCTCAAAAGGTGCGGAGGGCCCAAGGGTTCTGGGAAAGGGCCAGGGGGCTCCTGGGCCATTCCCCTTTGAAGGAGGGGGAGGGCCTCCTCATCGAGCCGTGCAACTGGATACACACCTGGGGCATGGGTTTCCCCATAGATGTCCTGTACCTCAGCAGGCAGGGGGAAGTAATGGAGACCTGTCCCTCCCTTCGGCCCAACCGCTTGGGCCCCCGGGTCCCATCGGCCCATTCAGTGCTGGAACTCCCCCCCGGGACCATCGCGCATTCGAGGACAGAGATAGGAGACCGTTTGGAGATAAGCCGCGGAGTGGCCCCTTGAGTCCTAGCCGAGGGTGGCTAGGGGCCCTTCTCGACCTCCTCTTTCCCCCTCGCTGCGCGGGCTGCGGCCGAGGGGGCAGTTGGCTCTGCCCCCATTGCATAGAGGCCATCGAGCGCATCAAGCCTCCTCTCTGTCATCGCTGTGGCCTCCCCTCCACCGAGGACCCCTGTTGGGACTGCCGGATTGCCCCCTTGACATTGGAGGGGATTCGGGGTATAGGATATCTAAGGGGCCCGCTTCAGAAGGCCATCCACCGTTTCAAATATTCCCGTGGCCGGCCTCTGGCTGTGCCCCTGGCCCAATTGATGCACCAATACCTCTTGGAGAACCCCCTTCCCCTGGAAGTGATCGTGCCCGTCCCCCTCTACCAGGGGCGAGTCCGGGAACGGGGCTATAACCAGGCCGCCCTCCTGGCCCGAGAACTGGGCCAGGGGATGGGATTGCCGGTGGAGGAGAGCCTAGTACGGGTCAGGGATACCACCCCTCAAGTGGGCCTTCCCGCCAGCCAGCGTCGGGAGAATGTGCGCAACGCTTTCCTCTGTCAGGGGTTGGGAAAGAAACGAGTGCTCCTCATCGACGATGTCTGCACCACCGGGGCCACCCTGGAAGCCTGCGCCGTAGCCTTGCGAGAGGGCGGGGCCCAGTCGGTGTGGGCTTTGGTCTTGGCCCGGGAGAGATGATGAGAAAGGAAGGGGAGATGGAGATAATCATCACTGGCAAGGGTATGGAGATCGGCGACCTCTTACACCAATATGTGGAGAAGAAGGTGAGCAAACTGGACCGTTACCTCCCTAACATCAACGAGGCTAGGGTGGAATTAGCGGTCGAAGGCACCAAGGACGCGGCACATAGCCAAGTGGCCCAGATAACCCTGAAGAGCAAGGGCACCATCTTGCGGGCCGAGGAGAGGTCCGCCGACATCTTCGCCTCTGTAGATACCGCCCTGGACAAAATCTACCACCAGATAATGCGCTACAAGGAGAAGAGAATCGAGCGGGGTCGAGGGCCAGGGGAGAGCCTTCCCCTCCCCGAGGAGGAAGAGGCTCCCCAGCACATCGTGAGGACCAAGCGCTTCCCCGTCCGACCCATGGATGAAGAGGAAGCCATAGAGCAGATGGAACTCCTGGGCCACGATTTTTTCCTCTTCTATAATGTCTCCTCTGGCCAAATCAACCTGCTTTACCGCCGCCGAGATGGAAACTACGGCCTCATCGAGCCTGAAGAGCAATAGAAAGAGGCTCCTCTTCGTCTGCACCGGCAACCTCTGCCGTTCCCCCATGGCCGTGGGCCTCACCGAGAATTTGCTCAAGGCCGATGGCCGAGAGGGGGAATACGAGGTGCGTTCGGCGGGGACATGGACCCTGGAGGGCCGGCCCGCCACCCCCTTGGCGGTGGAGGTGATGGCCGAGCGAGGCATCGATATCTCCTCCCACCGCTCCCACCGGCTGACCCCCCAAGATATGGAAGAGGCCGACCTAGTGGTGGTGATGACCCAAGGCCACAAGGAGGCCCTCACCCTGGAATTCCCCCAGGCGGAGGAGAAGATATGTCTCCTGGCGGAACTGGCGGGCAAGAGCCATGATATAGAGGACCCTTATGGAAGCGATTCTATCGAACTCTATCGCCAGTGCGCTGACCAGATTGAGGAACTCCTGCGGGAAGGCTACGGGCGGCTAACTGAAAGGTGAAAAGGTGAGTGGCAGGGTTTTTATTGACATGCCCCCTAGCGAGGGCGAGCCCCTTAGCAGTGAGGCTAGGGGGCTCTTTCATAAAGAAATTGTAGCACAAGCGTTCTGAATTGTCAAGTCTTTTCGGGCGGCCAGAGGCGGCTGCCTCTACGGGACGAATTTCATCGAATTCTACCGCCGCTGCGCCGAGGAGATAGAGAGGCTCCTGCGGGACGGCTGACCGCTCATGGTTCGCGTGCCCCGAGACAAGATAGTTCAGGTCACCAGACTAACCGGCAGTGGTTCCGTGCATTCTTGCCCAAATATCCTCGGGACTGAGTTGTGCCCCAGTGGCGTCGAGCGTGGTAATAATGTTGGGAGCAAACACTGCCTCGATGCGCTCTCTGTTGCACCAGATTCTGTCCATCTGGTCGCAAAAGCGATCAAGAGGGACTGTATCGCGTTGTTCGAATATCCTTCGGGCTTGGTCGCAATCCGCATCAAACCACCATGCTGAAAAGCTAGACAGTTTGATCCGCTCAATGATGGGCAAGCAGTCGGGTGGGAAACCCCAGTTCAAGACCACGCGGCTTCCCAGAGCTTTCAGTGCTTTAACGAGCGATCCGGCTCCGTTTGGCGAGGACAACCCGCACCAAACTTGTTCGAGGCCCAGTCTTTGACGGCAACTGATCTGCTCGATATCCACGTGTACATACGAGTGTTTAGATTCCAGCCAGTGTCCAAAAAAGGACTTGCCAGAGGCAGGAATGCCCGATATGAGCAAATAATTCAGGCCCATCCTAGCCGTGCGCCCCCTACCCAAGTGTCTCGCAAGGAATTCCGGTGGTATCAGGAGTTACCTCCTGACACCACCCTGGAAGTGCGCTGCATGGGGCTGCGCCATTCAGGTTGGGAACAGGCGGGGCACCCGTCGTGCATATTCCTCGTACTCCTTGCCGAAGTGCGCGGCCAGTTCACGATCTTCGAGGATGGAAAGCAGCCACAGCGCAAGTGCAAACAAGGCCCAGTTGACATCGAGCGAGTGGTAGTAGCCATTATAGGGAGCAAATGGAAAGGGAACCGGATTGAAAAGCCGGGTGCCAAAGAAAGTAGCCCCTATCGCCGAAAGGAATTGGGGGTGACGCACAAAAGCATAGGGCCCGTGAGTGATCAGGCCATCATCCAAACGTCGAAATAGGAATGAACGCCGTATTCCCAAGGTGGCGACGGCCCATATGCCCAGGGCGAAAAAGGCCCACAGCGCCAGCCAGCATAGGATATCTGTCAAACTACCTGTCGGCAGCCAGCCCATTTGAGACACCCCTGGCATTGCACTTTCCGGCGCGTAAAGGGCCAACCAACCCAGGCCGATGAGCAAGATGCCAACAGGACGCACCAGTGCCGAAAGCCCATAGTAGGCTGGGCCCCATCGTTTCCCCAGTTGATGAGTGTAGCGAGTGAGCCACAGACAACCGATACCGCTCAGCCAGATAAGGGGCGCGTATTTGTACAATGGTGCTAGTGCCCGGATGTAAACCGGAAAGATGGGGGGAAACATCGCTTTACCTCCTCATAACGGCCACCAGCCCAGCGCATTCCGTTTGGCTAGGCCATATGCGAACTTACCCGACAATGCCACAAGGCTAGCGTCTGACAAACGGCTACCACCTGCCCCGTTTCTCTACTTTAGCCAAAGATTCGCCGCCTCAGGAACACCCTGCCTCGGAATAAGCGTGATGGCCTCGCTCGGGCAGGCCGCCCTACACACGCCGCATCCGAAACACCTGGCCGGATCGATATAGACTTTGGCAAGGGCTGATGAGTAGAACTGGGCCCCGAACTGACATTGACTCATACAGGACTTACACCCCGTGCAGAGGTCCCAATCTACTTGGCAGATATATTCCGCTCGGAAGAAGTCCTGGGTACCTCCCTTCTCCATGTAGCCCTTGTAGGCATTGCAGTCGCGGTCACAGTTACATATACCAACAACATAAGGGGTTACGCCTGTCCAAATAGTGTGCATCAGCCCTTCCTCGTCATACTGGCGCAAGACCCTTTTGGCCTCTTCCTTGTCCAGCACCTCCAGGGACGAAGCGGCGTCAGGGAACTTGCCCAGTATGCCCCATTTGTCTGTACCCAGGCCAAAGCAGTATCGCTTATCCGTCTTCCCTATGGAAATGAACCGGCAGCCGCAAGGCAGCCTGGTGATAGAGTCCACTATATCTACCACCTTCTCCACGTCTTCGATGGGCAACACCTGGCCGAAATGTTCGACCTTATGACCTTCCACGTCTTTAGCGACAAAGGGCTGAACCTCTTGCCCTCTGGGCACGCCCGTGATGGCTGGCATCACGAAACCTTCCCAGAAGCGGTTGTTCCACTCCAGGCGCGTCGTGGCCTTCAAGATCTCCTTTTGACTAGAAGATAGTTCCTCGTGGAGCAACTCCTCCGCGTAGTTCTTCATCTGGAGGTACCACTTCTTTCCTTCCCCGTGCTTAGTGCAAAACTCGCACATCTTGATCCTCCTCCCGCGCCACAGGGGTAATTGAACAGAGCCGAGCCTGCTGCCATCGTGTGCCCTCCATTGTATGGTAAAGGTAGATGAGGCGCAAACCAGCGAAGTTAGACTAGGCAAAGATAGGCTCCACAGGAATCTACCGTGTGTATCGCACAAGGCAAGCATATATGATAGACTTGAAGAGGCCATCGGTCGGCAGGGGAGGATCAAATGCACCATAAAAGGGATGAACTATCACCAGAAGGGGGATCAGAACCAGAATCTTACTACTTTGAATTGCAAGCCCATATAGGCGCCACAAAACACGGCGGGGGCTTAAAGGCCACAGAAGAACTGGTTGAGTTATGCCACTTAGACAAAGACAAATACGTCTTGGATATCGGTTGCGGCGTTGGGGCGACTCCTTGCTACATTGCTAAAAAGCACGGCGGCAGAGTAGTTGGCGTAGACATCTCTGAAGGGATGATCGATAGGTCAAATGAAAGGGCGAAAAGGGAGGGTTTAGAGGATAGAGTTGAATTTAGGGTAGCAGATGCGCAGAACCTCCCTTTCCAGGACGCCCTTTTCGACGCAGTCATTAGCGAGTCTGTAACCGCATTTGTAGAAGATAAACAGAGAGCGGTAAGCGAGTATGTGCGAGTAACAAAGCCGCAAGGATTCGTCGGGTTTAATGAGTCAATTTGGATAAAGGCACCGCCTCCAAAAGAATTAGTTGAATGGGCGTCTCGCACGTATGGTGCTAAAACGGAATTTCTAACTTCCAACGGTTGGGAAGACCTGTTTAAAGGCCTTGGATTGAGGGATATAGTTGTGAGAATTTACAAAATCACCCCTCTAAGCCAGTGGCTCAATGAAGTTAGGGGGACAGGTTTACGAGATTTCACAAGAGGGTGGGGGTGGTTCTTTTCCCAGTTTATAGGTAATCCTGGCTACAGGAGGTTTATGAAAGAAGCCATGATTACCCCTAGGAACATTTTCGAATACCTAGGATACGGACTATACGTGGGCAGGAAATAAAAAGAAGGGGTGAGCGGGCAGTTCCTCTGGCTTCACCCGAGCCATTGCCCTTGGGCCACATGTCCGCACAGGCGTGATTGAACTATGGAAGTCTGGCGAAATCAATTGAAGTTCGACCCTATACCTCCCCTTCTTTCCTCAGGAAGCGAGGCGCTACAATATTTGGTAAGACGTGATCTTCTAGAGGAGAGGGTAGAACCCATCAGTCGTTTATGGCAGTTGCCGGAAGCCCAGAGAATCCTCAAAAAACAGCAGGCCGACGGTTCTTGGATCTATCCTGGCAAGAAAACGGCTGCTTATCCAAGACATCATTACAGCCTTCTTGAAACCTGGAAGCAATTCAGATTCCTGGTGGAAAAATATGAATTCAATAGAGAACATCCTTCCGCTAGAAAAGCCACTGAATATCTTTTTTCATGCCAAACCGAAGATGGGGATATCCGAGGTATGATTGCCAATCAATATGCCACCTATTATACGGGCGCTATTATGGCACTCCTCATCAAAGCAGGTTATGAAGATGATCCGCGTATAGAAAAAGGATTTCGTTGGCTCCTATCCATGCGCCAAGATGATATGGGATGGACAGTACCTATCATAACTCATAAATTTGATAGAAAAACAATGTACAAGTTAACAAGCCAATATGCAGAACCCATTGAGCCTGACAGATCCAAGCCCTTCTCACATAACGTGACGGGTATGGTTATTAGAGCCTTTGCCGCCCATAAAAGATATCGCCAATCAGAGGCAGCCAGAATAGCCGCGAGCCTACTGAAATCGAGATTATTTCAGCCGGATGCTTATACCTCCTACCACGCGGCAAGTTACTGGGTGAGATTCCAATATCCCTTCTGGTGGAATAATCTCCTAGCAGCCCTTGATTCTATTTCATTGATTGACCCCTCAAGGGAGGATGAGCAGGTCAAGGGAGCGCTTAATTGGCTCATAGATAATCAAGAAGAGAGTGGGCTGTGGAAAACATCTTATGCAAAAGATGTGGAAATCGAAAACGCAAAAACCAAAGAGATGAAGTTATGGGTGAGTTTAGCCATCTGCCGCGTGTTCAAGAGATTGTACGGATGAGCGTTTCGCAGGCGCGCCGCCCGATGGGTGCATACAGCCATTACTTACTGCTGTCCTTCTCCATGTCCGGCTCAGCCAACCGAAGGGCGATGAAAACGCTAATGGCCACAACTCGAAACGTCCCCAAAGACTTCATAGAATATGACGGGTACGGAATATGCGTTGGCAGGAAATAAGCACTAGTGGTGTCAGGGTTAACTCCTGATACCAGCAAAATATCCTCTATCCGAAACTCCCTTGTCTTTGTGGCTCACTGGGTGCCATACACGTTAAGCGACTCCACCTCAGCTTGTGATGCAACAAGCATGACATTCGCCTTAATGTCCTGTAGGTGCTGGTACACTGCCTGTTCCCCAATACCCGGTGGCGCATAGACCGCAAAGAAAACCTGCCGAGTGTCAGGCGTGATTCGTGTGCGACGGTCGGGGCCATAGATCACACTGGAGATGACCCCTTGAGCGTCAGTCATCATCATGTCACCCGGTTTCAGCACTTTTTCCTGACCATCAAGCAAGGTATAGCGTTCGCTGCCATTTGACACATCTAGTCTTACAGGCTTCTGGATGGCTTCCAGGTCATGACCAGCCGTCAAAAGGAGATTCTTGAGTTCGGCCATAAACATCGCCTCAACCAACGCTACAACGCGGGGAATGGACTTACCCTTAAGGGCGATGGACTCCAGTTGAAGTTGGATAGGGTAGGTCTTTTTGTAGCGTTTGTAGTAAGCGTTGTAGGCCTGGATGGGGACGATGGTGGCCACTGCCTGGCGCATGGCAAAACGGGTTCGGAGCTCGTTCTCCAATTCGACTTTGCGCTGATCTAGCGCAGGGTGACGATCTGGGTTAGCAACGTTGCGCATCACCAATATTCCCACCGCTGCCCCAGGGTAAGCAGCCCTCCACTCCTCTGATACCATGAACATTTTCGGGTGGGCCTCCTTCATGATTTGAGCAAGGCCATTTCGTCTAACCACACTGTATATGAACTCACCGAATACGGCCGCGAAGGCTTACATTTATCAATTTTGGAAATCGTTAGCCATAAGCATCTTACAACAATCACGCCCCTCGAGGCTTGCAACCATTGCCAAAGTCCATCCCGTTTGAGTTTGCAGGGGTAGTGTGAGCGACAATCTGTTGTCTTGGCCAGCACCGAACCAACCTAAAAACGATAGGCTTTTGACCTTCACCATCGAGACCACTCTACCACGTGGCCGAAAGACTGACAAGCAGCAAGGGGCAGAGGCTAGAGGAGCCAACAGTGGCTCCTCTTTCATATCTCATGAAAGGAGGACCCATGGTGGATGAAACAGTAGGGGCAAGTCAAGGCCAAAGTGTTGCTGATCAATTCCAGGTTGTGGGGATAGATGCTGCCCTGCTACTGGAGGAGAAATCCCTTGGCCGGGTACGCAGGGTAGTCCAGAACCTTGGCAAGGATAGGAGGTACCTCATCCTCACGCTGGAAGGCAACGGTGCTGAGCAGGACGCAGCCAAAGCTTCCGTTAGGGATCTGGGCCTCAAGGCTAGGGAGATCAGGAAACTATCTCGAAGGATCGATGAAGCTCCAGTCCTTATTGGCGGCCTGCTCGGTCGTCAGGGAGGTTGGACCCTGGCAGCGAAGATTGGGGCTGGAAAGAAGATCCTCCACCTGGCAAAGCGAAGAAGCCCCTTCAATGGAGTATATTAGTGAGTGCCACCCAGAGCTGGCCTCAACAGCCCACCTGTCTCATATGTAGTGGACGAGTACATGGGCTTGACAAACTGAAACAACAATGGTATAATGGAAGCGCTTCCAAATACACCCTCGGTAAAGGCTAACGATGGCGGTGACAATTTATGATGTGGCAAAGAGGGCAGGTGTAGGCATCGGCACTGTGTCACGCGTGCTGAATGACAGCCCGTCGGTAACTGAGACCACACGGCAGAAGATCCTGGTTGCCATCAAGGAACTGGACT
>CAYUAM010000011.1:0-17220 GCA_964442805.1 uncultured Anaerolineales bacterium
CCTGTGGACCGGGACCCCCGTCTCTTCACAAGCCTTGGCCCGGACCCCCTGTAGGCGAGGGGAGAGGGGAACGGGGTCCACCCTGAGATTCTCTTCCACCTGCCATTCGATCTGGCCCGCTTGGCAAGCCTCTTCCAAAACCCCTAAGATCGACCTGATCAGCCCATCCCTGGTCTCTTTCTCGATGTCCCTTATGTCTAAGGAGAACCCGACCAGGCTGGGGATGACGTTGACCGCGCCAGGTTCTACCCGTATATTTCCCACGGTGGCCACGGCAGTGGGTGAGGCCTTCTTGGCTAGCCTTTCCGCGGCCAGGATCACCTTGGCCGCTACCACCAAGGGGTCCCTTCGCAAGTACATAGGGGTAGCCCTGGCGTGATCGGCCCGCCCCCTGCTCGATGTGTACTTCGTTCAGTACATATGAGACAGATGGGCTGTGGAGGCCAGCTCTGGGTGGCACTCTATAAGATACTCCATCGGGGTCCTTCCGTCCAGAGCATGATGGGGTCGGAGGGTTATGAGCGAGATCAGCCCTTGACGGGGAAGAAAGACGGTGGTATCATCGCTCTTTGAATATCTTAAGCGCGGGAGGCAGGGTTGGGGGGTAAGATAACACCTTCCTTGAGGCGAAGGTTGGAGGAGAACCCCCAGTTGCGGATGAGGCTTATCCTGCGGGTGAAGGGTAGGCCGGAAGATCACGAGCCTCTCCTTTCCCAGAGGGGCCTCTCGGTGAGGCGCAGGCTTTCCCTCCTGAGAGCCCTGGCCATAGAGGGAGAAGCCGAAAAGGCCTTGGCGCTGCTGAACGAGAAATGGGTCCTCTCCCTGGAAGAGGATAGGGAAGTTCGAGCCCTGAGGTGATGAAGATGGAAAAGATCGCCCTTTCCCTGATTCAAACCATGCGCAGCCAGCCTCGGGAGGCCAAGATCGCCGTCATCGTGGGGTATAGAAGGGAAATGGCGGTGCGAAAGGGCCTGCCCCAAAGGCTGGTGGCCGGGGTGGAGCCCTCCCGCACCTTCCGGCTGCTGCCCGCCGCGGCCCTGAGCATACCTTCCCAGGTCATCGAAGAGTTGAGTCGAGACCCCAACGTGGAGATGATCTGGCCTGACCTCCCCGTCCATTCTTGTTTGGATGAATCGGTCCCCCTCATCAGGGCCCCCCAAGTCTGGAACGATGGTTATACGGGGAAGGGGGTCAAGGTGGCCATAGTAGATACGGGCATAGACCCTTATCATCCCGATTTTGCGGGACGGATCGCCGCTATGGTCGATTTCACCGGCGAGGGAGCGAGGGACCTAGATGGCCATGGCACCCATGTAGCGGGGATAGTGGCGGGGAGCGGCCAGGCTTCAGGAGGGAAATACCGAGGGGTGGCCCCGGAGTCGGCCATCTACTCCGCCAAGGTCCTAGATAGCCGAGGCCTGGGCTTGATGAGCGATGTGATGGCCGGCCTGGAATGGGCGGTGGAGCAGGAAGTGGATATCATCAACCTTTCCCTGGGAAGCGACCCCCCTTGCGATGGCACCGATGCCCTCTCCCTCACCTGCGATTTGATCGTGGAGAGGGGGTATGTGGTCTGCGTGGCGGCGGGGAACGCGGGGCCTGCCCCCCAGACCATCGGCCCCCCGGGCTGCGCCAGGCAGGTGATCACCGTGGGGGCCTGCACCGGCGAGAACGGGGTGGCCGACTTCTCCTCCCGAGGGCCCACCAGCGATGGGAGGGTCAAGCCAGATATCGTCCTCCCAGGGGTGGATATCATCTCCTGCCGGGCCGAGGAGACCAATATGGGGAGGCCGGTGGGAGAAAAGTACGCCGAGGCCTCAGGCACCAGCATGGCCACTCCCCACGCTACTGGAATAGCCGCCCTCCTCCTCCAAGCCAAACCGGGGCTGACCCCGTCCCAGGTGAAAAGTCTGCTCCAAGAGACGGCCATCGACCTGGGCTTTCCAGCCAACGCCCAGGGAGGGGGACGGGCCGATGCTTACCAAGCCTATAAGGCTGAGCCGGCCACGCCACCTCCGGAGGAGCGGGAGGGGTGTCTATCGAGCCTACTGGGCCTGGTCCTCCAAAGGGATAGGTCAAAGGCCTAAGCGGTCAAGGACGACTCCCTTATTCTCCGAAGAGTTCCTCGATATCTCGGAGGGCTCCCCTTCTCTTCTCCTCTGGACCCTTGTAGCCCATGGCCCCATAGAAGGCTTCATCGTAACGGCGAGTGCGCACCACCATGGGCATGGGCACGGCGTGGCCCATCATCAAGACCTCTTGGCGGGTGCCCAGGCTCTCCAGGGCGTTGCGCAGGAAGGACCGCCCCCCCACCCCGGTGAAGACGGCCTCTATGTCCCTTTGGTCAGTCAATTTCCCGGTGATGCGAGTGCCCAGTTGGCTCATCACCTCTGGGTCGATGCCCGAGGGCCGTTGATCTATCACCATCAGGGTGACATAGAATTTGCGCAGTTCCCGGGCGATGGCGCCAAAGATGGTCTGCCTGGAGACCAGGGGGCTGAGGAACTTGTGGGCCTCCTCTACGGTGATGAGGAGGGGCCGAGGCTTATCTTCTTCCTTCCTGCTCCTCTCATAGCGGGCCACTTTATCCTGGTAAAGTCGCCTTATCCGCCGGGTGACGATATTGGCCACCAGCATGTAGTCCAATGGGCTGTCATAGCGGCCGAACTCCAAGATGATGTGGAGCCCTCGGTCCAAGGCTTCGACCATCTGGTCGATGGTGGAGAAAGTTGTCGTCTCTTCTACGTATTCTCGGCCGGCGATGCGCCGCATCCGCCTGTGGAGGGCCTTCACCGATTCGCTTTGGGCCCCGGTGAAGACGCAGAAGTCGCTCAAGGCCTCGGGGTCGCTGCTATCCAGGGCCAATAGCCGTCTCATCCACTCCTCGTGAAAGCGGGCATAAACCAGTTCGGCGGTGGTGACGGCGGTGGGGCTCAACTCTAACTCTTCGGCCAAGAGGAGGACATCCCCCAGTTCGATCTGATTGAGCCCCACCTTGAGGGTCACGTCGGCGTTGTGCTCCGCCCCCCATTTCTCATCCAGGTAGTAGACGAGGGCCTGAGGGCCGAAGAGGTCCCGCAGCCCCCTCACCCATCCCCCATCCTCGGTTTGGGAGCCGAAGGCGTACTCGTTATGCATATCGAAGACCAGGAGCATGGCCGCCTTGGCCTTGATGATCCCGGCCAGGAGGAGGCGGGCCAGGAAACTCTTTCCCGTACCCGTCTGGCCGAAGAGCCCGTTGGAACGCTCCACGAAGCGGTCTAACCTGAGGCAGATGGGCAGGTCCATGGTCAAGGGGCTCCCCATGGCGAAGTTCATGCCCCCCTCCTGGCCGAAGACGGTGGCCAGATCCAGGGCCGAGGCCTCATAGAGGGCGGCGAAATGCATGGGGATGGTGCGCACCGGCTCGGGGGGGCTCTCCTCGCCGGCCTCCTTGGTCATATCCAGCATCAGGTGAGGCTTCACCTGCACCACGGCGTAGGTGGCGGTACCCCTCAGGGCCTCGGATACCAGGGCCGAGGCGTCCTTAGGAGGGTCGGCCAGGAGCCTGTTATCGGTGGCCCTCAGTTGCATATCGGAGATGGTGCAAAAGAAACGGTGGCTCTTCCCTTCAACCACCACGAAACTGCCGATGCGAAGGTCCTCGGTGGAGCATTGGGGGTCCAGGCGGACGTTGAGGCCGGCCTCGAAGGCCCCGTCGGTAACCAAGCCCAACCGCTTCCTTCCCATTGTCGTCACCCTTCACCTTCCGGCTCTATCCCCAAAAGCACGGTCATCAGCCGGTCGTAGTCGTGCTTCAGGAGGCTGGCCACCTCCTTAGCCGCTCGCCTGAGCCACTCCTCATCCTGGCCGCGCTCCCGATAGGCCTCCCGCAGATGGGCAGCCAAGAGTTGCTCCTTTGGAACCTTTCCTTCGCCGCTCAGAAGGAGGCGCAGATAGTATAACCCCTCGGTGAAGCGGCGCACCTCCTGGGAAGTGCAGGCGTGAACGGTATAATGGAGGGGCGGCGGCTGAGGGGGAAGCCCTTGACTCGTTCGCTCCCCTTCCCCTGTGCCCACCAGGAGGGCGACGAATTCGGTGCGCAGGACTCTCTTCAGTTCCGGATGTTCCCGGTAGATGGCCTCGTCGTAGACCTCCTCCGTGCCCCGCCGCACCGGGCGACGCCCCGGCTCGATGGCCCCCGTCTCTCCATAGGAGACCACGGCATAGACCCAGGAGTCCTGGCCCACCTGCACCTTCACCAGGCTACCCAGGGCAGGAGGGCCATGCAACTCGTAACTCTCGGCCACAAAGGAGGGGCTAGTGGTATGGATGATCTCCCCGATCCTCATACCCCTCGCTCCCTCTTGCTGGTGGCCTTGCCGGAGCGGGTCAGGACTATCCCCTCCCGGGCCAAGGCCTCCTCCACCAGGCTATCCACTGTTTGCCTCTCCGAAGTGGTGATGACCGCCTGCTCGTGGGCCTCCTGCAAGGCCGAGGGATAGCCTCGGCCCCGTTGACATTGATTGTAGACCAGAGTGTGCAGGAGGCTTAATCTCTCCTCATCTTGGGCCACCCATTGGGGGACCTCCAAGCGGACGATCTCCCCTCCTACGTTGAGGTAAAAGAAATATATCCAGTGTTCCCCATAGGCTACGGACAGGATCTTGGAGGAACCTCGGAAGAGGTCGGAGCGCTCTCCGGGCTTCAGGAAGCGGAATAGTTGGCGGTCTAGGAGGCCAGCCAAGGAGTCGCAGATGGGCGGTTGCCTTTGAGCCAGATGGGAGCAATGGTCGCAGTTCACTGGCTGGTCCTCGCAAATTTGCACCCGCAAGGAGTTAACCACATCCCGGCTCTGGGGCAGGCTGAGATAACTGGCCACCGGCACCCCTCGGTCTCGCAATTTCCCTAGGGCGGAGAGGAAGGGACGGAGGAAATAATCCCGCACCGAGATATCATCGCGGTCCTCGCTGGTGGGCAAGCCCCAGAGGATGAGGCTACCATCCTGGAGCCCCACCGCCGGCCTCTTGGCCTTGTCCAGAGCCTCCATCAGGGCCTCCAACTCTAGGCCCGTCCGCTTGGCCCCCAAGAACTCCTGCTCCAAGAAGATATGCCTGAAGGGGTGAGGGATGCGTAACTCCTCCTCGCCGAAGTAGAAATGAGCCTTGGAATCGAGATAGGCATCGGGCTGGGGGCCATAGGTGAGGGCGGCGTATCCGATGTTGATGATGAGGAAGCGGGCCGGGATGTGACGATCCGGGCTGATGAAGGAGCCATCTGTGGCCAGGATGCTAAATTGCTCAGGGGGTCGGGCTGGCGGGTAGGCTCCCCTCAGGGTGGCGGCCGGCCAAGCCAAGAGCCAGGAGGTTTTAGCCCCCTCCACCTTGGCCCGCAACTGGCCTGGGTCGGTCTCAAGGAGAAAGCGATAGGCCTGCTCCGCCTCTTCGTCCTCGGCGCTTTGGCTCAAGGCCCGCGCCATCTCCTCCATCCTCTGGCTTATGGCTCCTAGATTCAGGGGCAAGGCTCCTCCTACCTGAGCACCCTCTCATCTTCCACCCGCTGGGTGATCCCGCGGGCATCGAGGTCTTCCAAGAAGGCCTGGGCGTATTTGCGGCTGGTGGCGAAGAGGTCCCGTACTTGGGCCAAGGTAATGGTGCCCTCCGACTTCAGGTGCTCCACCACCCGCCTTACCATCTCCTCGTAGGTTTCCCGGAGGAAGAGGACGTTCCCGCTCACCCGAACCAGCCTCTCCTGCTCTATCAAGACGTTGAGGACCTCTTCCCCCACCAAAGCCTCGCACTGAGAGGGGGAAGGCGTGGAGTAAGGCTCCCTAGCGAAGAGGTTTAGGAGTTCCTTCACTCGACGCTCCTCCTCGGGGCTGAAGCGGACCTCGTGTTGGGGCAAACTGAGGCTGGCCCCTGCCCCCTTCACTTTCCCTTCCCGGAGGGCTCTATCTATCACCTCGTTGAAAAGGCGGGAGGGGAGTCGCAGTTTACTTTTCAGTTCTTCCCGGGCCATGCTCACCCTCAAGGGATAGCGGCCATGATAATCGGCCAAAAGGCCCGTTATGTCCTCCAGGAGGCCCTCCCACCCCGCCCTGGAGATGAGGTATCCCTCTTCCCAGGGTTGGTCCTCTCCCCCTAGGACGATAACTTGGGAGGATTCGATTAGCCCTTTCCAGGCTCCTTGAGCCGCCTCTTCGGGGAGGCCGGTGATCTTGAGCAATTCCTGGCCATCTATGGGCTTCCCTTCGGCCAGGGCCCCGGCCAGTACCTCCTCCGGGGTGCCCAGGCTCAGGGTTTCCAGCCGCTCTATCACCCGGGGTTGGAAACGCTTATGACGGCGAGGCGGGTGGGGGTCCACGACCTCTCCGCCTCCAATGGTCAAACTGGGGGAGGGTTGACGGAGGATGAATCGGTCATGGGCAGCCAGCGCAGTCAGATAGGAGAGCACCAATTGGGCCCACCCTTCTTCCCCTGGCTCTAGGGCCTCGCTTCCCAGGAGACGCACCCTGGCCGTTATCTGGGCCGTGCCGCTATAAAAGTCCAGGGAGAGGTTATGTTTGAGGGGCCTGGGGGCGGTGGCCAGGAGCCTCAAACGGATATCGAGGAGCCGAGTGGGGGTCAACCTTCCAGGGAGGGCGACCACATCCCCGCGGCGTAACTGATCTTTACTTACCCCGCTCAAATTGGCGGCCACTCGGCTGCCCGGCACGGCCACCTCCACCTTTTCTTTATGGGTCTGGAGGCCGCGGATGCGGGCCTTCAAGCCTTGGGGGAGTATCTCCACCTCTTGCCCCACTTGCAGTTGGCCATCTATCAAGGTCCCTGTGACCACGGTGCCGAACCCAGCCAGGATGAAGGCTCGGTCTATGGGCAAGCGGGGAGATCCTATGTCCCGCTTGGATGGGGTCTCCGAGAGCAAGCGATCCAGGGCCTCCACCAAGAGGGGCAGCCCCTCTCCCGTCTGGGCAGAGAGGGGGATTATCTCGGAGCCAGCCAGGGTGGTCCCCTCTAGCAACTCTTCCACCTCCACGGCGACTAACTCTAGCCATTCCTCATCTTCCACTAGGTCGATCTTGGTGAGGGCCACTAGGGCCCGTTTTACCCCCAAGAGGTCGAGGATGGCCACATGCTCCACCGTCTGAGGCATCACCCCCTCGTTGGCGGCCACTACCAGGAGGGCGGCGTCGATGCCCCCTACCCCGGCTAGCATGTTCTTGATGAAATCCTCGTGGCCGGGCACATCGACCACACTCACCACCAGGCCCGAGGGGAGGGTTAACCAGGCAAAGCCCAGGTCGATGGTCATCTCCCGCTCTTTTTCTTCCTTGAGGCGGTCGGGGTCGATGCCGGTGAGGGCCTTGACCAGGAGCGATTTGCCGTGGTCTACATGGCCGGCGGTGCCTATCACCCTATAGTTACTGCCTCTCACCTTTACCTCGGGCCTTGCCCATACGTTTGTCCAGTTCTTCAAGCCACCGCTCCGTTTGGGCCGTCTGTTGCCGCCCCCATTCTTCCAGAGCCCGCCAGATCTCCGTGAGGCGTCCCTCTCGCTCTTCCTCTTCCTGCTCGTGTCTCTCCCACCGGGCGGCGTTCTCCGCCCAGCGCTTCTCGTTCTCCTTCTGCCACTCCCCCAACTGTTTCCTTAGCCGTTCTTCCCCTAGACGCAGCAGGTGTTGCAGCCGCTCCTCGGCCCCCTTTAACTCCCCTTCTACTTTCTGTAAGGCAGTCAGGAGTTTAGCCGCTTCCTTCCTCTGCTCTGTCAGAGAGAGGCGCTCTTCCTCGTTCTTGGAGCGTTCCTCCTGCCAATGGGCCATCAGGCGACGAAACCCCTCCCTCTCCTTCCGTTCCTCCTCTTCCTTTAACCTCTGCTCCTCCAGGAACTGCTCCCATTTCTTATAGACCTCTTCTCGTAGGAGGAGTAGTTCCTCCACTTTTTGGATGCTCTTATCGACCCTCTCCCCCAGATATCGGATCCTCTCCCCCTGCGAATTGGTTTTCTCTCTGGTCTCCGTCACCTCGCGGTGGAGTTCACCCATGGCGGTGGCCAGCCGTTGCAGTTCCGTCTCCTGGAAGTCCAAAGTCTGGAGCCTCTTTCCCTGAGCGCCTATCTCTTCTTTCAATTCGGCCAGGCTCTTAGTGAGGCCCTCCATATCCCGCTGCCTTAGGCTTGCGGCTTCCATCTGGGCCTTTCTTCGTTCCTCCTCCGCCTCTTGAACGATAAGGATGACCTCTTCCCTGAGCCGCGATAAGGCCTCGTCGGCCTTGGGCAGCCTGCTCAGTTCGCCCTTCAAGCGGGATAGCCTGCCCTCCATCTCCCCCAGTCGCTCTTGGAGGTTGGCCAAGATGGCTTCTTGATCTTGCAAACTCTGACGGAGTTCCTGAAGTTCGATCTTGCCTCGCCGTTGCTCCTCATCCAGCCAAGTCAGGAGTTCCTTGGTCTCATCCATCTCTTTCCTCCGGGCGGGCATGAGGGTTCAACTCTACCACCTCGCCGCCGACCATGAAGACCACCCGCTCGCCGATATTGGTGGTGCGATCTCCTATGCGCTCCAGGTTGTGGGAGACCCACATGAGGTAGGTGGCGCGGGTAATGGTCCTGGGGTCCTCCATCATGAAGAACAAAAGTTCCCGGTAGATCTGGTCATAGAGGGCGTCCATGAAGTCGTCCTCGCGAGCCAGAGCCCGGGCTCGCTTCTCGTCGTGAGCCAAGAAGGCTTCTAGTTGCTGCCGCAGGAGCCATCGCCCCTTCTCGGCCATGCGGGGGATATCTATCAAGGGCTTCAAGTGGGGCTGGGGGGCTAAACGCAGGGTCAGTTCTGCTATCCCCTTGGCGTGGTCTGCCATCCGTTCTAGTTCGTAGGCGATGCCGGAGGTAGCCAAGATCACCCGCAGGTCGCTGGCCAGGGGCTGCTGGGTGGCGAGGAGGACCAAACACCTCTCCTCGATCTCCCGTTGGGCTTTGTTTATCTCCTCGTCATCGTCGATGACCTTTTGGGCCAGGACGGCGTCTCGATCTATTAGGGACTGTACCGCCGAGCCTATGGCCTTATCCACCAGGTCGGCCATCCTCATTAGGTCATCTTGAAGCCCTTTCAATTGTTCATTAAAAGATTCCCTGATCATTTCGTTCCTCCCAGGTCGCTCTCTGGGGTTATTCTACCATAGGGAGGGGAGAAATAGAAAGCCCCGGTTTGCCCGGCCAGGGCAAAGAGGCTATAATGGCCAAGGCTCCGGGTGGAGGGTTGGATGCGCATAGGCATAGATGCCCGGTTGGTCTATTACAGTCACGCCGGCATCGGGCAATATATCATCAACTTGGTTCGGGGGCTGGCCCAGGTATCTGATGAGGAGGAGTTTCTCCTCCTCCAGAGCCGTAAGGACAGGGATAAGATCGTGGAAGGGACCAACTTTCTCCATCATTCCCTTTGGACCCCTTGCCACCATCGTTGGGAACAGTGGACCTTGCCTCTGGAGATCGCCCCTTTGAGGCTGGACCTCCTCCATAGCCCCGACTTCATCCCCCCCTTCCGTCGAAACTGCAAATCGGTGATAACCATTCACGATTTGGCCTTCCTCCTCTACCCTCACCTCCTCACCCCGGAGAGCGCTCGATATTATGGCCAGATCGATCAGGCGGTACGCCATACCGATCACATCATCGCCGTTTCCGAGGCCACCAAGGGCGATGCTATCCGTCTATTGGGGGTCCCTCAGGACAAGATCACCGTCATCTATGAGGCGGCCAACCCCATCTATCGCCCCTCACAGGGGAGCGACTCCACCGTGGAGCGGGAGTATGGCCTATCCAATCCCTTCCTGCTCTTCGTAGGCACCATAGAGCCCCGAAAGAATCTCCCCACCCTCTTGCGTGCCTATAGGCGCCTCCTGGACCAGTATAAGCCGAGCGTCAAGTTGGTGGTGGTGGGGGAGAGGGGGTGGCTTTACGAGCAGATCTTCCTCCTCCTGGAGGAACTCCATCTGCAGGAAGAGGTGCTCTTTCTGGGCCGCGTGCCGGCGGAGGGCCTCCTTCACCTCTATAACGCGGCCCTGCTCCTGGTGCACCCAGCCCTATATGAAGGGTTCGGCCTGCCCCCCCTGGAGGCCATGGCCTGTGGCACCCCCACCGTCGTGGCCAACGTTTCATCCTTGCCGGAGGTGGTGGGCGATGCGGCCCTCCTGGTGGACCCTCGGGATGAGGAGGCCTGGACGGTAGCCATCTGGCGACTGCTGAGCGATGACTGCCTGCGCGCCGAACTCCGGGAGAAGGGGTTGAAGAGGGCCGAACTCTTCTCCTGGGAGAAGGCGGCCCGAGAGACCTTGAACCTCTATCGGAGCCTGGCGTGAAGGCCCTCTTCTTGACCCCAGAACTTCCTTATCCCCCCGACCGAGGAGCCAGCATCCGTACCTTCAACCTGATGAGGAACCTGGCCTCCCATCACCAGATCCATCTCCTCTCCTTCGCCGGGGAGGGAGAGCCACGGGAATCAGGCCCCCTTCTTAAGATCTGCTCGCGGGTAGAGATGGTAGATACCCCTCGACGATCTCCCCTCCGCCGTTTCCTCTCCCTTCTCTTCTCCCCCCAGCCCGACATGGCCCTGCGGCTACCCTCGGAGGAATATGAGAGGCGATTGGGCGCCCTCCTTGGGGAGGAGAGGTATGATCTGGTGCAGGTAGAGGGGATAGAGATGGCCCGTTATATGCCTTTCGTCAGGGAGGCGAAAGGTGCGCCGCGCTTGATATTCGATGACATCAACGCCGAGTACCTCCTCCAAAGAAGGGCCTTCGAGACCGACCTAGGGGAGATTCGGCGCTGGCCAGAGGCTCTATACTCTTTTATCCAATGGCGCAAATTGCGCCGCTATGAGGCCTGGGCCTGCCGTCAAGCCCATAGGGTGATAGCGGTGTCCGAGGCTGATGCCCAGGCCCTGCGCTCGCTGGTCCCGGAAGTTCAAGTGACGGTGGTCCCTAACGGCGTGGATACCATTTATTACTCCCCTTCTATGGAGGAGGAAGATGGGAGCCTGGTCTTCACCGGGAAGATGGACTTCCGCCCCAACGTGGATGGCCTCCTTTGGTTCTTCCAGCAGGTTTGGCCTCAAATAAGGAAGGCTATCCCCCAGGCTCGCTTCCTGGTGGTGGGGAGGAGCCCCTCTCCCCGGTTGGCCCCCCTTTTTCGGGACCCGCGGGTCACGGTGACCGGCTATGTCCCCGACGTGCGACCCTACATGGCCCGGGCCAACCTGTACCTAGTCCCCTTGCGTATGGGGGGAGGGACGCGCCTCAAGGTGCTGGAGGCCATGGCCATGGGCAAGGCCATCGTCTCTACCTCCTTTGGTTTCGAGGGGATAGAGGCTGTCCCTGACCTCCATCTGGTGGTGGCCGATGAGCCCGCGGAGTCCGCCCGCCGAGCGATAGAGTTATGGGGGGACGAGGAGAGGAGGCAAAAGTTGGGACAAGCCGCTCACACCTTGGCGGAGAGGTACGATTGGAGGGATATCGCCCCCCTCTTGGAAAGGGTCTATGCGGAGGTGGTTTAACAGGTGTGTTTTGTGCTGTGGTATAATCGAACCGGGGCAAGGTCTAGCCAGGAGGGTAAGAGGATCAAGGAGGTAGGTTTAACTAGGGAGCAACTAGAGGAGGACGCCCATTGGTGGTTCGCCAGCCGCACCAGAGCGCTCCTCACCATCTTGGATCGTTTCCTCCCCGGGCGGGAGTTAAGGGTCCTCGATGTGGGCTGTGGGGCCGGCAACATGATCCACCATCTGGGTCGCTACGGGCGGGTCCTAGGTATAGATAACAACCCCAAACCTTTGAAGGTGGCCCATCAGCGGGGGTATGAGGCCCGGCTGGCCTCCGCCGAGGCGATGCCCTTCCCGGAGGGGAGTTTCGACCTAGTGGCCGCCCTGGACGTCATCGAGCATTGCCATGATGACCTTCTGGTTTTGGAAGAGTGTCATCGGGTCTGTGTGCCGGGAGGGTTCCTGGTCGCCACCGTCCCGGCCTTCCGCTGGCTCTGGACGGCTAACGACGAAATCAATAAGCACAAGCGACGTTACACGGCGAGAGAACTCCATGAAAAATTGGGGCAGGTGGGCTTCACCCCCTTGCGCACCACCTACAATAACTTCTTCGTCTTCCCCCTGGCTCTGCTCCGATCGCTTCTGGAGAGAACAGTGAAGCGAAAACCTCAACTCAAAGCGCCCGATACCGACGATGAAGCCTATCAGGTAGAAATGGAACCGGCTCCTCCTTTCATCAACGCCCTCCTAACCGGGGTGGGCTGGCTGGAGGCCTTCCTCTTGCGCTTCCTCGACCTGCCCTGGGGGAGCTCCATCATCTCCGTGGCAAGGAAGGGTTAAATATGGATAGATTCGTAATCGAGGGTGGCCACCCCTTGCGAGGGGAGGTGATCCCCAGCGGCAACAAGAACGCCGCCCTGCCCATCTTGGCGGCTACCCTCCTCACTGACCAAGAGGTGGTCATCCGCAACCTCCCTCAGATTAAAGACGTGGAGACCATGCTCCAGATCTTGGCCCATCTAGGGGTGGAGATCCATCAATTGGGGGAGCGAGAGTTCTCCCTGCGGGCTCGCCAGGTGGTTCGAAGGGAGATAGACCCCGAGTTGAGTCGGCAGATCCGCGCCTCCATCCTGGTGACAGGGCCGCTCTTGGCCCGTTGCGGAGAGGTGTCCCTCCCTCCCCCCGGTGGAGATATCATCGGCCGTCGCCGGGTGGATACCCACCTCATGGCCCTGAGAAGCCTGGGGGCGGAGGTAGAGGTGGGCTCCCTTTATCGGATGAGGGCGAAGGGTTTAGTGGGGCGGGAGATCTTCTTGGACGAGGCCAGCGTTACCGGGACGGAGAACGCCCTCATGGCCGCCTGTTTGGCCCGGGGCACCACCGTCATCCGCAACGCTGCCTCAGAGCCTCACGTCCAGGAATTGGCCCATTTCCTCAACCGGCTGGGGGGCAAGATCTCCGGCCTGGGGTCGAATACCTTGGTGGTGGAAGGGGTAGATAGGCTAGGGGGAGGGGAATACGAGATAGAGCCCGACCATATCGAGGTGGGGAGTTTCATCGCCTGCGCCGCCGTTACTGGAGGGGAGATCCTCATCAAGAGGGCTGTGCCTCAACATCTGAAGATGATCCTTCTGGTCTTCCGGAGGCTGGGCGTGGAGGTGGAAATAAGGGGTGATGGTATCTTCGTGCCCCGCCAGGAGAGGCTCAAGGTGGTGGCCGACGCCCACGGGGCCATCCCCAAGATAGACGACGCCCCCTGGCCAGGCTTCCCCGCCGACCTGATGAGCGTGGCCGTGGTGGTGGCCACTCAAGCCGAAGGGACCGTCCTCTTCTTTGAGAAATTGTACGAGAGCCGCATGTTCTTCGTGGATAAGTTGATCGCCATGGGGAGCCGCTTGATCCTCTGTGACCCCCACCGGGTGGTGGTAGTGGGGCCGGCCCCCCTCCACGGGGAGGTGATGGAGAGCCCGGACATACGGGCAGGTATGGCCTTGGTGGCGGCTGCCCTCTGCGCGAGGGGGGAGAGCATCATCAAGAATATCGGCCAGATAGACCGAGGCTACGAGAGGATAGACGAGAAATTGCGGGCCTTGGGGGCTAAGATCGAGAGGGTCAAAGGGTAGGCTACAAGAGGAGGGTTTTTTGCGGCGTAGGGGAGGCCCTGGTGGCTCCCTGGATTCTGGCGGGGGCAAGCCCCGCCCTTATACTAGCAACATGGCCACCGCATACCTTAGCCTGGGCTCCAATATAGGCGACCGCAAGGAGAATCTAGCCGTCGCCCTGAAGAGGATGGAAGAGAAGGCGAGGGTAGTTAAGGTATCCTCTATCTACGAGACCGAGCCCGTGGGATATGAAGACCAACCTTGGTTCCTCAATTTGGCCTGTGCGGTCGAGACCGACCTCTCCCCTAATGACCTCCTCCATTTGGCTAAGGCCATAGAAAGGGAGATGGGGCGCACCGAAACCATCCACTTTGGCCCTCGCCCCATCGATATCGACATCTTATTCTACGACGACCTAGTTTTGGATACGCCTGACTTGGCTATTCCTCATCCCCGTCTGGCCGAGCGAGCCTTCGTCCTCGTCCCCCTCAAGGAGATAGCCCCGAACCTGGTTCACCCTTCCTTGGGCCTCACCATCGAGGAACTGCTTGAGAGGCTAGAGAACCCGGAGGAGGTGCGCCTCTATTCCGAGTTCTCCAGCCAAAAGTTCAGCCAGTAGGCGAAATCCCGTAGGCTGTAACTCCCCCGCACCCGGATGCGTTCCAGTTCGAAAGGATGCTCCGAGGATTGTAGGGCTCCCTGTTTGATGGTCACCGCGCCCCAAAAGCCGGCCCTCTTGAGCACCTCTATCACCTGCTCGTCATACCGGCCCGAGGGGTAGGAGAAGAAGCACACCGGCACCTTGATGCGGGCCTCTATGGCCTCTTTGGAGCCCAAGATCTGCCAGACCAGGTAGTCGTACGGCTGGTCCCGCAGGTCGGGATGGGTGTAGGTGTGGCTTCCCAGTTCCATCCCTGCGGCATGGAGCCGTTTTACCTGTCGCCAGGTGAGGTATTCCTCCCGCCCTTCATCGATGGGGCTGGTGATGAGGAAGAAGGTTCCCCGGAAGCCGTATTTTTGTAACAGGCGATGGGCCTCGGTGAAGTTGTCCCTATACCCATCCTCGAAGGTCAGGATTATGGGCTTGGGAGGTAGAGGCCGGCCCATCTGGAGGTGAAAGAGGAGATCCTTTAGAGTGATGGATTCATAGCCTTCTTTGGCCAAGTAACGCAGTTGGGCCTCGAAGTTAGCCGGGGTAACGGTTAGATCTCGCCGCACGGCATCTGCATCGGCAGGCACTTCGGAGATGTGATGGTACATGAGGATGGGCACCTCGGCTTCCCGTTTCACCTCGTCGGGAATCAGGTCTGCCGTCGAGGCCTCGTCAGGGTTCCCCGCGGTCATGATCAAAGGGAAGAAGAACTGGCGAGCCACAGCGGGGGTGGGAGTAGGTTTAACCGGAGAAGGGGTAGGGGAGGGCGAAGGGGTGGCTACCTTTATAGTAGCGGTGGGAGAGGGAGAAGGAGAGGGCGAGGGGGTACCCGTTTCCAGGGGGTAGGGGCCATTACAGGCTGTTATCAGAAGAATGACCGCCAACCCCAAGGGGATGGTCTTGGCCAAAGATATTCCCATCCCCCCAAAAATACCTATCTGAACCCCGCCTGTCAAGTTCGAACGTCGAGGGGAGGAGGTATGACCATATGAGGCAGGTCGACGGTGGGGTGTCTCTGTATCTGGACCGGCGCGGCAAAGACCCGGCGGAGCCTTCCTTCCTCCAAGACCTCCTCGGGGCTCCCCTGAGCCACGATGGCCCCCTGGTCGAGGAGCACCAGGTGGTCGAAATAGAGGGCGGCCAGGTTTAGGTCGTGCATGGTGGCTAGGACGGTGAGGCCCCTCTGGCGATTGAGCCTTCTTATCAGTCCCAGGACCTCTAACTGATGGTTGATGTCCAGGTGCACGGTGGGCTCATCTAGGAGGAGGATCTGGGGCTCCTGGGCCAGGGCCATGGCGATGATCACCTTCTGTCTCTCCCCGCCCGAGAGTTCCGGGAAGGGGCGCAGGGAGAGGTGCTCGATGCCCACCGAAGTCATCACCTTCTCCACCAACTCTCGGTCCTGACGACTGGCTCCCAGGAGGGGACGCACATGGGGGGTGCGCCCCATCATCACCATCTCCCGGGCGGAGAAGAGATAAGGCACCTCCAGATCCTGGGGCACCACGGCGATCCTTTGGGCAATCTCTCGCCTGGTGAGGCTGCCTATATCTCGGCCCAGGAGCCTCACCTGCCCCCTCTTGGGGGGCAGGAAGCCGCCCAGGACCCGAAGGAGGGTGGTCTTCCCGGAGCCGTTGGGGCCGATGAGTCCCACCAGATCCCCCGCCGTCAAGGTCAGGGTGATCTCCTTGAGGACGAGGCCGTCATAGTAGGAGAAATCGACCGCCTCTGCTTCCAGGAGGAAGGCGGAGGCCGTTTGAGCATAGTTCTCTTTCATAGGGCATATTCCTTTCTGCTACGCCGCAGCAGGTAAACGAAGAAGGGGGCCCCCACCAGGGCGGTGATGGTGCCCACCGGTATCTCCGCGGGGGCCATTATCACTCGGGCTAGCATGTCACAAAGGACCAGGAAGAGCCCTCCCAGGAGGGCAGAGGCGGGGAGGAGGAGCCGATGGCCGGGGCCCAGGAGGAGCCGGGCCAGGTGGGGGATGACCAGCCCTACGAAACCCACCAGCCCGCTGATGGAGACCGCTGAGGCGGTGAGGAGGGAGCCCAGGACCAAGAGGCTGAATTTCCGCCTCTCCACCGGCACCCCTAGGTAGGCCGCCTGCTCCTCCCCCAGGCTGAAGGCGTCCAGATCGCCGGCATAAAGGTAGGCCCAGCCCATCCCCAGTAGGATCAAGGGGGTGACGATGAGGAGTTGGGGCCAACTCCCTCCCCCCAGCCCCCCCATGGTCCAGGCGATGATCCGGCGCAGGTTCTCGCCGCTGAGCATCAGGAGGAAGGACATGATGGCGGCCAACATGGAACTGACGGCGAAGCCGGCCAGAAGGAGGGTGGTCACCGGGGTGCGTGGACCTACCCGAGCCAGGTTGTAGACCAAAAGGACGGCGGCCAGGGCCCCCACGAAGGCGGCTAGTGGCACCAGGGTGAAGCCATACCGCACGATTTGCACCGGCAAGAGTAGGGCTATGGTGGCTCCCAAGGCTGCTCCGCCGGAGGTGCCTATGATATAAGGGTCGGCCATGGGGTTGCGCAAGAGACCCTGGAAGACCACCCCGGCCGTGGCCAGGGCCCAGCCCACCACCAGGGCCGAGGCCACCCGGGGCAGCCTTATTTGCATGATGATGGCTTCCGTCCCTTCTGACCAGGTGGGGGATAGATCCACCCCCGGCAAACGGCTCAGGAGCAGCCGAGACACCTCCCCCAAGGGCACCCTCACCGCTCCCAGGGAGGAAGCCAGGAGTACGCTGAAAAGAAGCCCCCCCAAGAGGGCCAGGATGACGGTCAAGGCTCTAGGTCTCAACTAGGCCTTCCTTTGGGGGCTGGGGGCGTTGCCCCCAGCCCTTCGTCTATTTGAATATCTCGGGGTGGACTAGGCGGGCTAACTCCTCCAGCCCCTCCACTATGCGCGGCCCGGGGCGGCTGACCAAGATGTCATCTATGGGGTAGATGGCTCCATTT
>CAYUAM010000012.1:0-17047 GCA_964442805.1 uncultured Anaerolineales bacterium
AACTCCTCGGTCTCGATGAGGGAGTTCTTGGAGGCGAAATCGGCCCAGGAATTATAGACCAACCAGCCTTTCTCCTGGCAGAGGCTATAAAGTTGGGTCCCCGGATGGGGGATGGCCACCGCGAACTGCACGCTATCGGGGTCGAGTTCCTTGGCGAACTCGATGGTCTGGCGGATGCTCTCCTGATCCTCCCCGGGGATGCCGAAGAGGAAGAAGGCCAGGGTTTTTATCCCCAATCGACGGCAGAGGGCGAAGGTCTCCTTGGCCCGCTCCAGGGAGATCCCCTTGCGCATCGTTTTGAGCATCTTGGGCGAGCCCGATTCCACCCCGAAGTAGATATAATGGCAGCCCGCTTCCTTCATGGCCCTCAACATCTCCTCATCCACGGTGTCCACTCGGCTCTGAGCGATCCATCTCACCTGGATGGCCTTCTCCTTGATGAGATGGCAGATCTCTAACATCCTCCTTTTATTCAGGGTCAGGCAGTCGTCGTCGAAATAGATCTCATCCACCCCATATCTTTGTACCAGGGTTTCCAACTCCTCCACCACGTTGGCCGCGCTACGCGCTCGGAGTCTATGGCCATAGAGGGTCTCGGGCCAGAGGCAGTAGGTACAATGGGCGGGGCAACCCCGCGAACTGACCATGGTCATGGGCCTTCGGCCGGAGAAGATGGCGGAGCGGTAACCTTCGCATTTCACGATCTCCCAGGCCGGAAAGGGCAGGGAATCCAAATCCTCGATGAGGGGACGTTCAGGGTCGACCCGAACTTGTCCATCACGCCGATAGGAGATCCCTAAAACCTGGCTTAGGTCTCCATCTTGGGCCAGGGTTGAAGCCAATTCCCGCGCCGTTATCTCGAACTCTCCCCGGCAAACGGCGTCCACCGCCGGATGGGCCTCCAAGATATCCCGGTGGAAGAAGGTGACGTGGGAGCCTACCAGGGCCACGAAGGTGGCGGGGGACCTCTCCTTTAGGGCCTGGGCGCTCTGGAGGTCGTACTCTATGGAGGGGGTGGAGCATTCCAGGATCACCAACCCCGGCGCCTCCTGGGCCACGGCCTGAGCGAACTCCTCTATGCCCATCTCTTCCATCACCCCGTCCAGGAAGGCCACTTGGACCCCCGCTTTCTCCAGAACGGCCACTGTGTAGGCTAGGTATATGGGGTATTCCAGGTATTTGTCGCTCCTCTTATGCGGCCAGCGAACATCGGAGCGGGCCCCGTAGCCGGGCCCCGGCCAAGGGGGGTTGGCCACCAGTACCTTCATCCTCTACCCTCCATCATCCCGCGGAATAAAATCCGAAGGCCTTCTCAATCAAACGATATAGATTGTGGCCCAGTCGAGTTCGACGTACAAACCACAAGGCAAACTTCTCTCCCGGCCCCCGCTCAGAAAACCTCCAGGCAATATACCCCAATATCCTTCCCATGCGAAACTGGGCTACGCTCTTCTTCTCCAAGGAATGTCCTATCTTAAAAGCCCTCCGCCTCTCCTGGGCGGAGAAGTGAGGGGTCTCGAAGATGGGGCGGTCATCCCAGTAGGTTATCTGGTCGAGATAGACCTCTGGTGGGTATAAAAAGGTCCCGTTATCCTTCACCCATTCGAAGAGGGGCGTGCCTGGATAGGGCACCGTGTTGGTGAAATCGACCTGGTCGAAAGGCAGGGAGCGGGCAAAGCGAACCGTATCCAGGAAACTCTCCATGGTCTCCGTGGGGTGACCCACCATGAAAAAGCCCACCGTCTTTATCCCTGCGGCCTTGGTCCAAGTCAAGGCCTGTCTTACCTGTTCTAGTTTAAGCCCCTTCTTTATATCCTTCAATACTTGAGGGTTGCCGCTCTCCACCCCCAAGGATATCTGCACGCAACCGGCCCGCCTCATCTTCTCCACCAACTCTTGATCCAAACGGTTGGCCCGCACCCCATTCTTAACCGTCCAGGTGATCTTCAAGCCTTTGGCAACTATTAGGTCACAGATCTCCTTGGCCCGCTCCATGTCCTGGGTGAAGTTGTCATCCTGAAAGTCGAAGGCCCGCCAGCCTCGATTATACCAGTGCTCCAACTCGGCCACCACATTCTGGGCGCTCCTGGCCCGGAAGCGGCGGCCCATGCTGGTCTGAATGGAACAGAAAACGCACTGATAAGGACACCCCCGCGAAGTCACTACCGGCAGACAGCGGTCCTTGTAGCCGAAATATTTCTCCAACTCAAAGAGTTCATAGGCCGGAAAGGGCAGCGAGTCCAGATCCAGATTAAAGGGACGAGGAGAGTTCTCCACCACCTCATCTCCACACCGGTAGATGAGTCCTTTAATGGAGCCGTATTCGGAGGTTCCACTGTCTAGGGCTTGGCAAAGTTCCAGGAGGGTGAACTCTCCCTCCCCTCGCACCGCAAAATCTGTCATAGTTTCGGCCATTGTCTGGGGGCCGATGGCTGAGGGGTGGGGCCCTCCTATGACCACCTTATAGTCCCCCTGACCCTTGACCTGAGCGATGAGCTCATAGACCTGACGGAAGCCATAACTGGTGCAGGTGATGCCCACTAGGGTGGGCTTCCAGGATTTCAATGCGGAAAGAAGCACCGCTTGGCTATAGCCTAGAGCCATGTCCAACACCCGGACCGGTACCTGGTTCTCCACTAGCACTGCTGCCAGATAGCCTATCCCAGCATGAGGGAAATCGGGTGGATATCTCTTAGATACCTTGGGGATGATTAGTAAAACCCTGGCCATCCCCTCTCCTTGTTACATATCCTTCACAAAGTTCCACAAAACGTCCTGCTAGAACTGGCCAACGATGGCCCTCCTCCACCATCCTCTTCCCGGCCAGGCCTAGCCTCTTGCGCCTCTCTTCATCGGCCAGGAGGGCGCAAATCTTCTCCGCCAGGCTAGCGGCATCCCCCGGCTGGTAGAAAAGGGCTCCTTCCCCATCCTTAGTTATCTCCTCTAGTGCCGGGAGGCGAGGAAGGATAACCGGAACACCACAAGCCCAATATTCGAACTCCTTCAGGGTGACCCTCCCCCGTGCGGACAAGATATCAGGGAGGATGACCAACCCCAGGTCGCTGGCGGAGATGTAGCGCACTACCTCCTCTTGCGCCACCCAGCCGGAGAAGTAGAACTTCTCCTCCAACTGATGTCGGGCTATCCTTTCTTTGATGATGGGGACGGCCGCTCCATCCCCTACCATCCAGAAGGCTGTCTCTGGATACCTCTCCACCACTAGAGGGGCGGCCTCGGCCAGAAGTTCCGGTTGGTCCTGGGGGTCGATCACCCCGTGGAAGATAAGGACGTGTTTGGCTCCTCGGGCATACTTCTCCCGCAAATGACCGCCATCGACCCTCCTAAAGATATCCGTATCCACCCCATCGCAGACCAGGTCAACCTTGGCCGCATCGGCCCCGAATTGGCCGGTGATGGCCTTCATAGTTTGGCTTATGGTGATGATCCTATCCGAATCTCGGATGGTCCTCCTCTCCAAGCGCCGTCCCGTACCCGATACCATCCTCAACCATCGGGAGCGATACCCTTCCAGGTATTCGAAGAGGAGGTCGGTCAGATCCAATACGGTCACCGCTTGGGGGTGGAACCTTTTGGCCAGGAGGGCGCTATAGCCGGCGATGGAGTTATGGGAGACGATGAGATCTGGCCTTATTCTTTTCCCATAGTTGGCTACCCGCAGGATATTGATGGGAAAGGCGATGGTATATTTGGCCATCTTCCAGCGTCCCAGGCGGTTGACTCCCTGGATGGGCAGCCAACGGGCCGGGCTCAGAGCCCTTTTTGCTTCCTCCCTGCTGACCCCCATGGGGGCGGCCACATAGACCTCATGGCCCCGGGCCGCGAAGGCCTTCACCACGTTCGATATCCGGGGCGTCCCCCCCCCGCTTATGGGGACCAATTTCTCGAAGATGGTTACCAGGACCCGCAAGATACCCCCTCGCTCCGCTTTTCTACCACCTGTTGGTAGATATCCTGAAATTTCGGCAAGACCTTGGCCCAGTCGTAGGAGGCCTGGACGCGCTCTAGGGCCCCTTGTCCCAACCGCTTTCTTAACTCCCCATCCTCCATCAACCGGAGCACTTCCCTGATGAACCCCTCTAGGTCATCGGTTAGGATTATCTCCTTTCCCCCCACGAACTCTTGCCCCTCCGCCCCCAGGCGAGTGGACACGATGGGGCGAGCGCAGGCCGCCGCCTCTAATATCTTGACCCTGGTGCCCGAGCCGGATTCCAGAGGCACGAGCACCAGGTCTGAGGCGGAGAGGTAGTCGGCCAGGTTGGGGGTGAAGCCTTTGCGTCCGTCTACGAAGCCGGCGAAGCGGAGATGGCCATCGGCGTAGGAGGAGAGGTGCTCATAATTCTGCCCTACCATGAGGAAGACGGCCTCTGGATGGCGCTCTAAGACCGCGGGGCGGAGCCTCTCCGCTATGAAGCGCACCGCTTGCTCGTTAGGAAGATAATCTAACTTCCCCACGAAGGTAAGGACGAAGGAATCCTCCAGGCCTAGCCTCTGGCGGACCGTTTTCCTTCCTTGGGGTCGGTAGGCGAAGGTTTCCAAATCTAGGCAGTGAGGGATGACGGTGACTCGTTCCGCCGGCACGTCATACAGTTCTATCAAGAAACTCTTATCCACCTCCGACAAAGCCACCAGCCAATCTGCCCTTCGACAACTCCACCCTTCCAAACGCTTTATCAAAGAGAGGGAAGGCTGGGAGAGCCCCATCCTCTTGAATTTCAGATATTCCACGTTCTCTTGGACCAGGATCACCGGCCGGTTGAACCTTCTCCCCAGGTAAAGGGCACAAGGCATGGTCCAGAGGAGTTCGGCTTGGATGATATCTGCCTGGAAGGAGGCCATGATCCCCTTGGCCTTGGCCAGGTAGAGGGGATTTACGAGCAGGCCCTTATAGCCCAGCCGGTCGAGGGGGGTCTGGGGGGCGTAGTGGATGGAGAGGTGAGGGTGAGAGAGGTCGATGGGGCCCCTTTGCGAGTAGAGGTAGCAAAGGAGGGCCTGAATCATATTCTCCTCAGCCAGATATTTTAGGGTGTAGTAGATGGCGGTGCTGGAGCCATGGACCGGGGGGAAGATGTCACAGGGCGAAAGGAGCATCACCTTATACATGAGGCTAAACCACCAAGGATTTGGACTCTAATTCCTCTGCCACCCTGGGGAACCTATCGGTAGCCTTCTCCCCCTTCACCCAAGCGATGAGGTCGGCTACCCCCTCCTCAAAATCCACCTGGGGGGAGAAGCCTAGCCTCTCTCGGATCTTGGTGATATCGGCATAGGCGTGGCGGATATCTCCGCGGCGGTACCTCCCCACTACCTGCGGCTCCAGGCCCTTCCCTCCCAATCTCTCCATGAGGAGATGGGCCAACTCTAAGACGGTGGTAGCCCTCCCCGTCCCCACGTTGAAGACTTGATAGTCGGCCTCTCGCCTCTCCATGGCCAGGAGGTTGGCCTTCACGATATCCTTGACGTGGATGAAGTCGCGGCTTTGGAGGCCGTCTTCATATACCACGGGGGGGCGACCGTTCATGATGCGGGCCGAGAAGATGGCCGCCACTCCGGTATAGGGATTGGAGAGGGCCTGGCGAGGCCCATAGACATTGAAGTAGCGCAAGGCCACGGTAGGTATGCCATAGGCTTGACCTATGCAGAGGAACATCTCCTCCTGATCCCGTTTGGTGATGGCATATATCGAGGTGGGGTGAAGGGGCTTCTCCTCATCGGTGGAGAGGGAACTGACCTCTCGGCCACAATGGGGACACCTCATCTCCCAAGCCCGTTCCCGCAACTGCTCCTCCGGCCGTAACCGGGGATAGACCACCCCACATGCCGAGCAGAGGTATCTCCCCTCCCCGTAGATGGACATGGAGGAAGCCAAGATCATCCTCTCCACACGGTGTTTTTCGTTGGCCACCACATCCAATAGGTTGGCGGTGCCCAAGGTGTTGTTCTCGGTGTAGCGCTGAACCTCGTACATCGACTGGCCTACGCCCACGGCGGCGGCGTGATGGAAGAGCACCTCTATCCCCTCCAGGGCCTTTCTCACCGCCTCTCGGTCCCTCATGTCGCCCCGCACGAACTCCGCCTGGGGGTTCAGGTAAGGAGGGGTCTCCCCACTTTCCCCGTGGACCTGGGGTTCCAGGCTGTCGAGGATGCGAACTCGATGGCCCCTCTCCACCAGGGCGTCCACCAAATGGGAGCCGATGAAGCCCGCTCCTCCCGTGACCAGAACGCTTTTCCCCCTCATCTTCCTCCCTTTATGGAGTTTCGCCGCCCACCCCATTCACCCGGCGAAGCGGCGAATACCTATACAGTGGTTATGATATGCTACCATAATTAGACTGCTCTGGCAACAGCCTCGTAGACCCCAGCCGTCTCCTTAGCGATCCTCTCCCAACTGAAGGCCTCGGATAGCCTCTTGGCCCCTTGGCCTAAGCGATAGCGAGCCTCCTCTGATGAAGCCAATTCCTCGATCTTGGCGGCGAGGGCTCCTACGTCATCGGGGGGGACCAAGGCTATATTTTGGCCCTCCACCAGTTCTCTTACCTCGCTTCTAGGATGGGTGCTCACGATGGGGAGTCCATGAGCCAGGGCGGCCATGAGGGTGCCCCGACGGAGGGATATCCCGTCTCGGTAGGGGAGGACGCAGATATCTGAGGCCAAGAGGTGGGCCGAGACCAGCGGAGGCTCCAGGTAGCCGGTCCAAAAGATATGGTCGCCTAAGCCCAGTTCCTCGATCAACCTTTCCATGCGACGGGCGTATTCGATAACGGTGGGGTCGCTGGCTCCCACCTTGCCCCCCACCATGAGGAGCCGGAACTGGCCTCCCCTTTGCCGGAGGGCCTTCAAAGCGCGCAGGAGGCTCTCCGCTCCCTTGCTCTGGTGGAGGAAGCCGAAATAGGAGAGTAGGATCTCCCCCTGGCTCACCCCGAGGCGGCGGCGCCACTCCTCCCGATTATATCCCTGGGGGGGCCCCGGCTTTATGTTGCTCCCGATGGGGATTAGGAGGGGCCTTAGGCCATGGTTTCGGGCCTCCTCCTCATCTTGTCCGTTGGTAACGATGGCCTGGTCACAACCCTTGGCCAGAGCCAGGATGGCCCAGAGGCGGAGGGGCCCGGCTTTGGGGAATAAGTAGGGCACCTTGAGGTCGTGGAAGGTCACCAGGAGGCCCGGCCGTGGGGAGCGAAGGCGGAGGAGCCCAGGGAGCAGGTTTATGGCCGGGTGCATCCCGTAGGCTGCGGCCTGATACTGGATATGGAGGATCTGAGGCCTCTTCTCTTTCAGGTAGCCGATGATGGTCCGCCAGGAGGAGAAGCCCCAGCCCTTCACCAGGGGGTAAAGGGCGAAGGGCTCACCCTCGGCCCGGGCCGCCCTAGAGGTCAGGACGCTCACCTCCAGATCAAGTTTGCTCAGGGCCCGGGCTAACTCCCGGGTGTAATCTCCTACCCCTCCCTCTAAGGGGGGAAACTCGCCAGTGAGGAGACAGACGGAGGTATTCACTATCTCAGCCCCGAGCGGAGAACTTGCCAATAGGTCTCTAGTCTCTGGCGCCGCAGGGGCCGCTTATGGCCTACCAGCCATTTAAGTCCCTCCACGGTGGTCTCATAGAGGTAGGTGGCCAGGATGAACCAGCGTAGGAGTTCCCCCTGCCACCAGCCATGATGCTTCTTGAAGAAAAGGATCTTGCTGCGCTGGAAATGGATATGGCGAGCGGGGAGGACCTGCTCGCTGCTTCTCCCCTCCTGGTGTATCACCTGAGCGGTGGGGAGGTAGATGACTTCCCACCCCCGGCCCTTGAGGCGGTAACACCAGTCTAATTCCTCGGAGTACATGAAGAACCGTTCATCCAAGGGACCAACCTCATCTATGGCCTCCCGGCGCACCAAAATGCAGGCCCCCACCACCCAATCGACGGGCTGAATCAGATCTTGGGGTACGTCGGCGAAATAGTATCGTTTCACCGCTCGATTATCCGGGAACCATCGCTGGAGGGTAGTGCTCTCCAGGAAGGCGGTGGCCAGGGTGGGGAAGCGGCGCCGGGAGGACTGTATCCCCCCTTGCTCGTTCAAAAGTTGTGGCCCCAAGGCGCCCACTTTAGGGTGGACTCCCATGTAGTCCACCATGACCCCCAGACTGTCGCCCACCACCTCCGTATCGGGGTTGAGGAGGAGGATGTACCGCCCTTGGCTCTCGGCCAGGGCCAGGTTATTCCCCTTAGTGAACCCCAGGTTGGTGGGGCTGGCCATGAGGCGCACCCAAGGGAACTCACGACCCACCATCTCGGCGCTACCGTCGGAGGAGGCGTTATCCAGGACGATGGTTTCCGCGCTCAAACTATGGTCTATCTTCTCCAGGCTGCGCTGGACGGAGCCTAGACAACGGTGCAGGAGTTCCTTCACGTTCCAACTGACGATAATTATAGATAGATCAACCATTTCCTAAGATGCTTAAGGGAAGGGTGAGGAGAGGGGTAGCGTGGATGGTTTCTATACACGGCGAGTTAAAAGGAGGTCGGCTAGGTCAAGCATCATCTGGCGATACCGGTTGGCCGGAAGGGGGGCCAGGGCTTCTTTGGCTTTCTCAGTGAACCCTTGGGCCTCGGCGCGGGAAGATCCTATGGCCCCCGAGACCTTGATCGACTCTATCAAAGATTCCAACTCCCCTTCCGGTACGGGGTTCCCCTTTCCCCCATCGGGGTTCTCCTCCAGGAAGTAGATGGTGGGCAGGGTAATGATCCCTTGACGGAGGTCGCTACCGATGGGCTTCCCCAGTTCTCTCTCCTCGCCGGTGAAATCGAGGATATCATCCACGATCTGGAAGGCCATCCCCAAGTTATGGCCATAGCTCCGCAGGGCCTGGCTCTCCTCCTCCAGGGCTCCGCTGAGGATGCTCCCCGTCTCCGTGGCGGCGGCGAAAAGGCAAGCGGTCTTCTGGGAGATGCGCTGATAATAGTCCTCCCGCGCCGGCTTCCACCTTCTTAGGGCTTCCTTCACCTCGCTCGTGCAGATGCGCATGAGGGTCTGGGCGAAGATGGAGATGATATGTGGGTTTTGGGTCTCTGCCGCCAGTTTGGCCGCGCTGGCAAAGAGGTAATCTCCCACCAGGACCGCTATCTCATCCTTCCATCTTGAGTTGAGGGTGGGAGTGCCCCGCCTGAAGAGGGAGTGGTCGATCATATCGTCGTGTACCAAGGTGGCAGTGTGGAGCATCTCCACCGAGGCGGCCAGGCCGATCAATTTTTCCTCATCGGCGCGGTGGAACTTGGAGGCCAGGATAACCAGGGCCGGGCGCAACCGTTTCCCCCCTCCGTCCATCAGATCGGTCACCATCTTGGCCAAGAGTTCGTCCCCGGCGTCGATGGCCTGCCGCATCCTCTTCTCTACCAGCAGCAATTCCCCCTTAAGGGGGCTCAATATGGAAGTTACCGTCTTCACTCCTCTTCCATTCCTAGGGCTATGCCGAACAGGCGGCGGGCGTTCTCCGTGGTGCTTCGGGCCACCTCTTCCCAGGGGAGCCCCTTGATCTGGGCCACCCTTTGGGCCACCAGCCTCACGTTGGCCGGCTCATTCCGTTGCCCCCGATGGGGGGAAAGGAAGGGGGAGTCGGTCTCCAGGAGTAACCTCTCCAAGGGCGTCTCCCTGGCCACCTCTATCAGCCGTTTGGCGTTGGGGTAAGTCACCGGCCCGGCCACAGCGATATGAAAGCCCATCTCCCCACACCTCTTGGCCATGGAGGGGCCGCCAGAGAAACAGTGAAAGACCCCTCTCAGCCCCTTCCACCCTTCCAGGATCTCCAAGAGGTCTTGATGGGCCTCTCGATCATGGATGATGACCGGCTTTCCTAAATCCTGCGCCAAGGCCAACTGCCTCCGGAGGGCCTCCTTTTGTTCCTCCCGGGATGAGCGGTGGCGATAATAATCCAGCCCCATCTCTCCCAAGGCTACCACTTTCGGGTGAGCGGCCAATCTCCTCAGCCCCTTCAAGGTCGCCTCATCCCATCCTGAGGCCTCGTGGGGGTGAACTCCCACCGCGGCGTAGATTTGGGGGTATCGCTCGGCCAAGGCCACCACCTCTTCGCTGGAGGCCAGGTCCACCCCCACCTCGACCATCCGAACCACCCCCTGGGCCTCGGCCCGGGCTATCACCTCCTGACGGTCGCGGTCAAATTGAGGGAAATGTAGATGGCAATGGGTATCGATCAGCAACTAACTTAGCCCCGCTAAATCCACCCCTTCCTTCAGCATCTCCTTCAAACGCCCCTCGCTGGTGGCCTCACCGTAAACCCTAATTTTGGGTTCCGTGCCGGAGAGGCGGATGAGGAGCCAGGAGCCCCCTTCCAATTCGAATTTGAAGCCATCGATGGTGTTGATCCGGAGGACCTTGAGCCCGGCGATCTTCCCTGGCCGAAGGGCTTTCAGCCTTCCCACCGTCTCTCCCCTTCTCTCCGGCGGGAAGGTCTGGTCGATGCGGTCATAGAAGTGGGGGCCCACCTTGGAATACAGATAGTCGATCAACCCCGAAAGGGGCGTCTCCTTTTGCACCATGAAGTCGAGGATGAAGAGGGCAGCCAGGATGCCATCTCGCTCCGGTATATGTCCGCGGAAGGCGAAGCCGCCGCTCTCCTCCCCCCCCATCATGGCCTCCGTCTCCACCATCTTGGGGGCCACATATTTGAATCCTACCCCGGTCTCATAGACCGGCACCCCATAGATCTTTCCCAGTCGGTAGAGCATGGAGGTGGTGGAGAGGGTCTTGACTATGGGCCCTCGCCAGCCTCGCACCTCCAGGAGATAAAGGGCCAGAAGGGCATAGACCTGGAGTTGATTGACGAAATCTCCCTTCTCGTCCACCACCCCTACCCGGTCGGCATCGCCATCGGTGGCCAGCCCTACGTCGGCCCCGGAGCGCTTCACCTCCTCTTGCAGAGGATCCAGGTTGGGCGGTATGGGCTCCGGGCGGAGCATCTCCGGGAAGAGGGGGTGGTGTTGGCCGTGGATCTCCGAGACCGCCGTTTTCCCTCCCTTAAGTATCTCGGCCAACCAGCCAGCCCCGGCGCCCCACATGGGGTCGGCCACCACCTTGAGCCCGGCTTGACGCAGGGGCACCAGGTCTATCATTTGGTTAAGATGTGAAAGGTAGGCCGGGGCCGGGTCGAAGAGTTCGACCACTCCTCCTTCTTTGGCTTCCTCCAAGGGGAGACGTTCTATCTGGGGGTTCTGGGCGATATGGCCCTCTATCTCTCGCAAGGTCTCCGGAGCGGCGGCCCCCCCATATTCGGAGCGCACCTTGAAGCCGTTGTCCCAGGGCGGGTTATGGCTGGCGGTGATGATGATATTCCCTGCCGTCCCCTTCTCCAAGATGGCGTAGGTCACTACTGGGGTGGGCATGACCTTGGAGCAGAGGTAGACCTTTATGCCGTTTCCGGCCAGGACCTCCGCCGCCGCGGCGGCGAAATGTTCCGAGGCGAAGCGGGTATCATAGCCCACTACCATCCCTCTCCCTGCTTTCCCCGCCTCCTTGAGGTATTGGGCCACCCCTTGGGTACAGAGTCGCACGTTTTCGAAGGTGAAATCCTCGGCCATGGTGCCTCGCCAGCCGTCGGTGCCAAATTTGATCTGAGCGGCCATTCTCAACCCCTAGCCATAAACGGCTATGGTGCCTTTCCCTTTTCCCCCGAGAGCAAGGCCAGATCGGCCTCTACCATCATCTGCACCAGTTCCTCGAAGGTGACGGTGGGCTCCCAGCCCAAGACCCTCCGCGCCTTGCTGGCATCCCCCACCAGATAGTCCACCTCGGCGGGACGGATGAGGCACGGGTCCACGGTGACATAGTCGCGATAGTCCAGGCCCAGGTAGCCGAAGGCCTCCTCTAGGAGATCCCTCACCGAATGGGCCACCCCGGTGGCTATCACGTAATCGTCGGGCTTATCCTGCTGGAGCATGAGCCACATGGCCCGGACGTAATCCCCGGTGAAGCCCCAGTCCCGGCGCGATTCCAGGTTCCCCATAGGTAGCCTATTGGCCAGGCCCAGTTTGATCTTGGCCGCCCCATGGCTGACCTTGCGAGTCACGAACTCCAACCCTCGGCGGGGCGACTCGTGGTTGAAGAGGATACCAGAGCAGGCGAAGATATGGTAACTCTCCCGGTAGTTCACCGTTATCCAGTGGCCATAGACTTTGGCCACCCCGTAGGGGCTGCGGGGATAAAAGGGCGACTCCTCGTTCTGGGGCGTCTCCTGCACCTTGCCGAAACACTCGCTGGAGGAGGCCTGGTAGAAGCGGATCTCCGGGTCCACCAGGCGGATGGCGTCCAGGATGCGGGTCACTCCCAAGGCCGTCACCTCCCCGGTGAAGACCGGCTGATTCCAGGAGGTGGGGACGAAGGATTGGGCGGCCAGGTTGTAGACCTCCTGGGGGCGATGCTCCCGCAAGATCTCGATGAGGGAGACCTGGTCCAAGAGATCCCCGGGGACGATGGTGATCTCATCTTGGATATCTTTGATGCGGTCGAAATTGACCGTGCTGGAGCGGCGCACCATCCCTATCACTTGGTACCCCTTTTCCAGCAGGAACTCGGCCAGATAGGAACCATCCTGCCCGGTGATCCCCGTTATCAGCGCCTTCCGCACTACCTTTCCTCCTTTAACCTCTCCCTCCAATAGTCAAGGATGTCACGCAAGGTCTGTTCCAAGGAGATTTGGGCCTCCCAACCGGTCAACCCTTTCAGTTTCCGGCAATCCCCCACCACTACGGGCACATCCAAAGGCCGATAGCGCGAGGGCTCCTCTTTCACCTCTACCTGCCCTTTGCTCTCCCGCAAGAGGCCCTCCAGGATCTCCCTTATGGAATAGGCCCTACCGGAGGCGATATTGTAGACCTCCCCCGGCTCCCCGTTCAAGAGGGCCAGATAATAGGCCCTCACTATATCCCTAACATCGGTGAAATCCCTTCGGGCCTCCAGGTTTCCCACCTTCACCATCGGTGGTCGCCTTCCCAATTCGATCTCCGCGATCTGGCGAGCGAAGTCCGAGGCCACGAACCTTTCCCCCTGGCCGGGGCCTATATGGTTGAAGGGGCGCACCCTGACGATGGGCAACCCATGGCTGGCGAAATATTGATAGCCCAGCATATCTTGGGTTACCTTGCTGACCGCGTAGGGGTTGTAGGGCCTTAGGGGGGTGGTCTCCACGATGGGCAGCTCCTCGGGGCGCACCATCCCATATTCATCGGCCGAGCCCACCACCAATATGCGGGGCTTGAGCCCCAGGAGTATTACCCCCTGCAAAAGGTTCAGTTGGCCGCGGATGTTGTTGGCCAAGGTCTCCCAGGGGTCTTCCCAGGAGGTGGGCACGAAGGCCTGGGCAGCCAGATGGAAGACGTAATGGGGGCGACTTTCCTCCAGGCTGGCCGCCACGAATTGGGGGTCACAAAGGTCGCCGACCCGAAGGTGAACCCGAGGGGAGAAACCCTTGGGGGCTTCCCTGACGTCCAGCCCCCATACCTCCCATTCCGTCTCTTGAAGGAGGTGGTTGGCCAGGTGGCTGCCGGCGAAGCCGGTGATCCCGGTGATGAGTGCCCTCAAACCCTTCCTCGCTGGTGAAGGTTATGCTGGAGGGATTATAGCCCACCTGGGTGGAGAAGTAAAGCCAACCCCGAGAAGGCCCTGGGAAGCGTCATCCCTCACCAGACCGAGAGTTCGCCCCGGGATAGCCGCTCCGTGAACTGGTAGATGTTGGCCAGTTCCTGCTCCATGACCGCCTCCACTTGGCCGGAGACGGAGGGGAGGTCCAGCCCCGGCTTCAGGATCAACTGGGCGGAGGCGATGAGGGGTTGGTCGATGGGTTGGCCGATCTGGCTGCATAGCCAGATATAGACCTCCTGGATGCCGGCCACCTTCTGGTAGACTTCATTAGCCATTTGGTGAGCCAACAGGTTATATATCTTGCCTACGTGGCTTACGGGGTTCTTCCCCGCGGCGGCCTCGGTGCTCATGGGGCGGTTGAGGGCGATCACCCCGTTCACTTTGTTCCCTCGCCCCACTTGTCCCCCATCGGCCCCCTCAGCCGAGGTGCCTAGGACGGTGAGATACATCCCGGCCTCGCCCCGGCTGGGTTGGTCTAAGGTGTTTATTTGTACCCGCACCTCTTTGAATCCCAGATCTTGGAGTTCGATGAAATCGTGGACGGCCTTTCCCATCTCCTTCTTGCGGGCGAAGTAGGCCTCCTCGCTCTTCACGAAGCGGTCCACGAAGGCAATGGCCACGGTTAGGACCAAGGTGCGGTCGAAGCGGCATCCCATCACCTTGATATCCTCTCCCGCCTCGGGGAAGCGGGCCTTGAATTCGGGGGAGTTTAGCCGCCTCTCCGTGGCCAAGACTGTCCTCTCCGTCTGGGTCATGGGAGCGTAGCCCACTGCCGCGGAGGTATCGTTGGCCCCGATTACCTCTCGCTCGAAGATGTCGGTCAACTCCGGGGAGCCCGGTTTTATCTCGTTTTGGAAGAGGATATGCTTCTCTGGATCGACGAAGCGCAGGTTGCCCCGCAGCCATTTCTTGGCTGTCTCCTCGGCGATCTCGCTCACCGGTATCCTCTTCCCTCGATATTCGTAGACCGCCCGGTCGCCGAAGATCAAACGCATGGGCTCGTCCACCGTCCCCCCACCGAGGCGGGGAGAGGTGCGTCCTGCCACCAGGAGGCTCTTGTCAATATTGTGGTGAAGGATGCGGCCGAAGGTCTGCTTATACTCCCGGCAGAGGGCCACGGAGATCTCCTCCATGATGGCATCGCAGATGGAGTCGGGGTGGCCTACCCCTTTGCGCTCCACCAACTCCACCCCTTGCTTCTCCACCGGGGTTCGATCAAGGCTCTCCAGCAAGATGTTGCGCATCTTTTACCCCCTCATTAGTTGGATTTCAGCCCTATGTTCCCTCCCGCCAAGAGCGAAGGTACTCCTCTTGCTCTTGGGTCAAGGCATCGATCTCTAGGCCCATGCTGGCCAACTTCAACTTAGCGATCTCCATATCTATATCCTTGGGCACGGGATAGACCTCGTTCGTTAGGTTATCCCCGTGTTTGACCAGGTACTCCACCCCCAGGGCTTGGTTGGCGAAGGACATATCCATCACCGCAGCAGGATGACCCTCGGCCAGGGCCAGGTTTACCAGCCTCCCCTCACCTAGGAGGTAAAGCCGCCGTCCATCCTTCAGGGTATAGCGATCCACCCCCTCTCGGACGCGCTCCACTTCGTGGGCCAATTCCTTTAGGGCGGGGATATTGATCTCCACGTTGAAATGGCCAGCGTTGGCCAGGATGGCTCCATCCTTCATGGCGGCGAGGTGTTGACCATCGATGACCTGCTTATTGCCGGTGGCGGTGACGAAGATGTGGCCTATCTGGGCGGCCTCCAGCAGGGGCATGACCTGGAAGCCATCCATTACTGCCTCCAAGGCTCGCAGGGCGTCCACCTCACAAACTATCACCTGGGCCCCCATGCCTCTCGCCCGCATGGCTATCCCCCGCCCGCACCAGCCGTATCCGGCCACCACGAATTTCTTGCCAGCCAGAAGCACATTGGTGGCTCGGAGGATGCCGTCCAAGGTACTTTGCCCCGTCCCATAGCGGTTGTCGAAGAGGTGTTTGGTGAGGGCGTCGTTCACCGCCAAGATGGGGTAGCGCAGGGCCCCTTCCTGGGCCATGGCCCGCAGGCGGATGACCCCGGTGGTGGTCTCCTCCGTCCCCCCCATGACCGCCCTCGTCCTCTCCGGCCGTTCCCGATGGAGGGTGGAGACTAGGTCGGCCCCATCGTCCATGGTTACCTGGGGCTCATGGTCCAGGGCGGAGCGGATATGACGGTAATAGGTCTCCTCATCCTCCCCTCGGATGGCGAAGACGGGGATCCCTTCCTCCACCAAAGCGGCAGCCACATCGTCCTGGGTGGAGAGGGGGTTGGAGGCGCAAAGGACTAGTTTAGCCCCCCCAGCCACCAGGGTGCGGGCCAGATTAGCCGTCTCGCTGGTGATGTGGAGACACCCCGAGACCCTCACCCCTCTCAGGGGCTTCTCCCTCTCGAATCGCTCTCGGATGAGCCTCAAGACGGCCATCTCTTGGGAGGCCCACTCGATGTGCCGCCTCCCTTGGGAGGCAAGGGAGATGTCTTTGATGTGGTAAATCATTTTAGACACGACTCGCTCCTTTCTGAGCCATCATCTTTTGACTCCCAAGGCTTCGACGAAGGGACCATGTTCCCTGAAGCCCAGCCTCTCATAGATCCTCACCGCCCTCTGGTTGCTCCGCGCCACGTTGAGGACTACTTCTAATGAGCGACCTAGGAGTTCCCTCACCACGGCGCTGGTGCAAGTGGTGGCGTAACCCCGCCCCCGGTAGGGGGGAAGGGTAAAGACGTTGCCCACCGCCGCTATCCCGTAGGTGGGAGCCACGATATGGGTCCCCCCCGCCGAGACCAGGTTCCCCTCCACCTCCACCCCGTAATAGACCCCTCCCTCCAGTTGATAGGGGAGGAAGATGCCAGCCCCACTCAACCGATAGAGCCTTTCCAGTTGAGGGAGGTCTGACTCTCTTAACTTCCTGGTTGGGCCATCGACGGGATGGAACTCCCCCAGGACCATGCGCGCCATATCCTCCACCATCTCTAGGGAGAAGAACCTCTGGAAAACCCCCAGATGGTCAGGCTGACCGGTAAGATAGGCCCGTTCCGGCAAGGGCATCTCCTCCAGGAGGAGGCCCAAATCGGACCGGGAGCCCATGGTGAAGAGGGCAGGGGGCTTTAGCCCTTGGAAATGGAGGGCCAGGACGGTCATCTCCCCTTGACGCTCGGCCGCCCACCAACTGCTGGCCTCGAAGAGGCCCGGCTCTAGGTCGCCTATGGGATAGGCGGCGTAATATCTATCCCGTGCTAAGAAGGCGTATATTTCCTCTTTATGGTGGAGGGGCCTGGCCTTAAACTGGTTCATCAATAGAGGCCTCCACGGCGGCCCTCAACCCTCCCTCGAAGGGAGGGTAGATCACCCCTCGCTCGGTGACG
>CAYUAM010000013.1:0-16864 GCA_964442805.1 uncultured Anaerolineales bacterium
CAGATACCGCCAATCAAGCCGGCATTAAGGACGGAGAGTGGGTATGGATCGAAAATTGGCTTGGCCGGTGCAAATTTAGAGCGAAGGTCACCGTCGAGGTCCCCCCATGGATGGTGATGACCGCCCATGGATGGTGGTTTCCAGAGAAGCCGGGGGCTCAGCCCTTGCTGTTCGGGGTGTGGGAATCGAATATTAATCAACTCCTCCCCATGGGCTCCCAAGGCAAAGATGGCCTTGGCGCTCCCATAAAGCACATGCTATGCAAAGTCTACAAGGCCCATAGAAAGGCTGAGGAGAATGAGTGAGAGAAAGCGCCAGTACGGGCTATTGATCGATTACGAATATTGCACCGGGTGTCATGCCTGTGAAATCGCCTGTTCCCAAGAATACCAGTGGCCAGCGGGGATGGCAGGGATTAAAGTAATCGAAGTTGTCCAGAAAATGCCTAAGGATAAGGCCTATCTCGCCTATCTCCCCTTTCCCACCGAACTCTGTAGCCTATGTGCAGGCCGTACCAAGAAGGGACTGGAGCCGGCCTGCGTGCAGCATTGTATGGCCGCCTGTATGAAATATGGGCGCATAGAGGAACTGGCCAAAGAGATGAGCGAAAAGGCCAGGATGGTGCTCTGGGTGCCACGTTAGTCTTTCCACTGAACGGGAATCAATTCTCCGGAGGATGCAATGAAAACCGTCAAGATCCTGACCACCGGCGGCACCATCGCCATGAAAGAGGAGAGAGCCGGAATGGGCGCGGTGCCTGCCCTGACCGCCCAAGACCTTCGCGCCCTCCTCCCCCCCGATACTGGCCCCCTGGAGACGGAGGAGTTCTCCAACCTCCCCAGCGCCCATATGACCCTGGATTTGGTCTTCAAATTGGCGGAGAGGGCTAGGGAGATAGTGACCCAAGAGGGAGTGGTAGGGCTGGTGATAACCCACGGCACCGACGTATTGGAGGAGACGGCCTACCTCCTGGACCTGGTGGTGGACACGGAGAAGCCCATCGTCCTCACCGGGGCTATGCGTAACGCCTCTCAAGTGGGATACGAAGGGATGGCTAATTTGCGGGCCGCGGTGCGGGTGGCGGCCGCCCCCGAGGCACGGGGCCTGGGGACCCTGGTGGTGCTCAACGACCAGGTTCACGCCGCCCGCTACGTCACCAAAACCCACACCCAGGCCCTGGAAACCTTCCAGTCGCCCGGCTGGGGCCCCCTGGGCCGGGTGGACGGCGATCGGGTGCTCATCGGCCAAAGGGTCAAGAGGCGCCACCTCCCCTGCCAGGGGTTGGCGGCAGACGTCCCCCTCCTGAAATTGGCTCTGGGGATGGACGAGAGGTTCCTGCGCCAAGCCGTAGAGAGGCGCGCCGAGGGGGTGGTGATAGAGGCCCTGGGCGGGGGGCGCGTCCCCCCCTGGTGGATGCCGGCCATAAAGGAGGCGGTCAACCGAGGGGTGGTGGTAGTCATCGCCTCCCGTTGCCCTGCCGGGCGGGTTTATGATGAATACGGCTATGAGGGGGCTTACCGCGACCTCAAGGGCGCGGGGGTCATCTTCTCCGAGGGGCTAAACGGCCAAAAGGCCCGCATAAAACTGCTGGTAGCCCTGGGGATGACCAGGGATAAGCAAGCCCTGCAGGAGATATTCTCGGAGCCTTAATGAGGTGGGCATCTTCCAGAGGGTGAGCAGGGCCTGGGGCGGCGCCGAGGGCCATTTGGATCTTCAACTCCCCAAGGAGACCTTTCACCCCGGCGGAGAGGTCTGGTTCACCGTCACCGTGAAGGCCACCGCTTCGCTGAAGGCCAAGCGACTCATGGCCCGCCTGCGGGGCGATGAGCGGATAACGGCGGAGATGAAGGACCACCGAGGACTCCCCACCCTCGCCCGCCGCTGGTCCACCACCTACAAGGAGGAGGTCCAGGTGGCGGGGCCGCTGGAGATGCAAGCCGGGGAGAGCCACGCCTTTCGGGGTAGCATGCACATCCCAGAGGAGGCCCAGCCTACCTACTATGGCAAGCATGCCCAACACCGCTGGTACCTGTCCACTTACCTGGAGACGACTGTCGGCCAAGGGTTGATAGAGGAGCGGGAGATATTCGTCAGATAGCGTTGATCAATTTGTCTCAAGAATAAATAGATCTGGCGAATATGAGGAATGTCAGACAGCACGCAGTTAGGGAGAGACCCCAGGGCAATGCAAGCACTGCCACTACCGCCTTGCCTGTGGTCAGATTGTGTACCACCTTGATGGCACGCACATCAAGGACGACGCGGTATATCAACAATACAAGCGCGCCGATGCCGCCTGCACAGGGCACCAAGACCATGAGCGAGGCAACGATTCCGATGGGAACGGTGAATAGTGACAACAAGTAGGTCTGGATGCCAAAATTGCCATTGCCACCAAGGATGCGTGCCCCAAGGTAGACCAAACCGTTGAACAGGTAGAAACCCAATAGGACTGCGAACAGCGCGAACAGCCCGCTGCGGAGAAAACCCAACTGGAACCTGCTAAAAACCTGATCATAGATCACATTGGAGATTGCGCTGACCAAGGCCAGAATCAGGACGCCGATGAGGACGTTGGAGCCGCTGGCCCGGGGTGCCTCTTGGGCGAAGAACTCCTCCGTCATCCGAGGGACCTTGACCCACAGGGCGGGAATCTCTTTGAAGGGGTGGGGAGACCTATCCACCGGGCCAGCGGGATCCTCGTAATTCGAGACCCCCTCTTTAGACATTTCTCCTCCTTTTCTACTCTAACATCACTTCTTGAGGGTCTTGACTCAATTATTCACTTTTACTGACTGAAGTTGTTTCTAGGGCCGTTTCACTATTATATCATATTTCACAGTCCTCATAAGGCCGCGGTCAAATTGCTTATGTTAAATGGAGATATCCCTTGACAGTTTTTTGCTGACGGGATAAACCCGCAAGTCACTTATGTCAATGGCTAGAACCACCTCTTTCCCAAATCCTCCAGATACCCCGTCTCGCGCCATTTGATGATGGCCCCGTTTACCCTCTCCAAGAGGATGGGGCTTCCAAAAGGGACGGCGATCACATAAGGTTCCTCGCTCACCTGTAGCGCTATGCGAAGCCCTTCCCCCAGGAACTGATAAGCCGAGACCGCGTCCACGATGGCCGCCTCCACCACGCCCTTCCTGAGGCCTTCCAAGGCCTCTTGCGGGGTCAGGTAAGCCTTACGGGTCAGGTTCATCCTCTGCTCCAGCCTACGGACCTCCAGGTCGCCCCTGGAGCCCAATTCTAGCCCCACCGTAGAGCCCTCCAAATCCTCGAGGGCCTTTATATCTGCTCCCTCCCGCACCACTAGCACCTGCCCGGCGTCGAGATAGGCGTAAGAGTAGGCCACATCCTGGGTCATCAAGGGGTCGTAGGGCAAGGCGGACATGATGAGGTCTATCTTCTTGGCCTCCAAGGCCTCATAGAGCCCGTCGAAGGTGATATTTTGAAATTCCACCTCCACCCCTAATTCCCGCCCCAATTCCCGGGCCAAATCCACATCGAAGCCCCGTAATCCCTCCTCGTCCCAGACCTCGAACGGGGGATAACTGGCATCGGTCCCCACCCGGATCACCCCCCTCCCCTCGATAGCCTCCCAGACCTCGTCCTCCCCTTTCCCTGGCGCCAATCGTAGGAGGAGAAGCCCGCCCAAGGCCAAGGCGATGAGGAAGAGCCACCACCTGCGCCTCAGCCTATTCATCTGTCCTTCCCTGGAATTATCACTCTAGCCACTCTCCCGAACCCTGAGCATACCCCTGCACCGCCGAATAGATGGGCTTGAGGATGAACTCCGGAGTGACGAAGGTGAAGTAGTCGCGGAAATTGCGCTGGGGCCAGGGGGTGCGGAAGGCCCAAAGGACCACCGCCTGGCACCAGGGCCACTCTTTCTGAGCCTTCTGGTAGGCCCGGATGGTGTAGGCTATCCGTTGGTAGGGCCGCACTGCCTTGGTCCAGCGCGGGTGGTCGTTCCAGCCCCCTTCGGTGATGATGATGGGCCTATCATCGCCGTTCCTGGCCATCAGGTCGTGGATCAATTCCGTGCGGGCGAAATTTATCCGCTCCTCCGCCGGAGGGTCATCGGGGGGGAAGACCTCGCCGTAAGCGTGGACGGCTAAGATATCGAAATAACCCTTGGCTCCCGCGTCATACATCCGCTGCAGGAAGGTCAAATCGGAGAGGGCCCAGCCATCGCTTAGATCGGCCACGTTGGGAGCCAACCCCGCGGCCAGGACCTTGACCTCGGAGTTGGCCTCCTTGGCCCGCTGATAGGCCCCCTTCAGCAGTCGGACATACCCCTCCGGGTCCACGGGGCGAAAGCCCCAGGAGGAACTCAGATTGGGCTCGTTCCAGATGATTATGTAATCTACGCGCCCCTTGAAATGCTGGGCGAAGTCGTAGACGAAATCCCCGAAGTCGCCGAAATGCTCCTCCTCCAGGTAACTGGCGGTGCTCTCCTCCGGCCGGGCCCATTGGGGCACGAAATCCAGCCGAGCGATGACCGTCAACCCTTGCCTTATGGCGTGGTCCACCACCAGATCGGCGTGGGCCCAATCGAACCTCCCCTTGGCCGGCTCATAGTAGGCCCAGGGAAAATACTCCACTATCCAAGGGGCCCCCATCTCCCGCACTAACTCCAGGGTGTGCTTTATCTTCCACTCCTCCACCTCATCGGTGAGCCGGGTGTGCACCCCCATCTTGGGGTTCACCGTAACCACCCTCTGCTGGGGGCCCAAAGTGACCAGCGGTTTGGGCAGCCTACCTATGACGAAGAGGAGACAGAGGAGGAGAAGGGGCCGATAGATACGCTTCAAGAGGACAACCACCGATATTTTCCCCACCGACGAGATACCAAAAGGGGTCGCCCTCCGGAAGGCGACCCCCCAAGGGCTCATCACGCCCAATACGGCTTTCTGATATACTTGTAGGCCGAGTTCACCGCGGTGGTGGCCTCGCCGCAGGCAGTAGTTATCCGCTTGGTCTTGCCGGGATAGGTAGCCAAGTCGCCGCAGGCGAAGACCCCCTTGAGGTTGGTGCGCATCTCTGTATCCACCGCTACCGCCTTCCCCTCCAGTTTCAGCCCCCATCGCTCCACGCTCTCCAGGTTAGGGCTGAAGCCGATGTTGATGAGCACCGCATCCATGGGCTCCACCCGCTCTTCCTGAGCCTCGTTGTTGATTAAACGCACCGCCTCCACCTTGTCCTTACCCATGACCTCCTTCAGTTCGGTGCGAAAGACCACCTTGATGGGGCTCATATTCACCCTCTCCACCGTCATCTCATCGGCCCGGAAGGTATCTTTGCGATGGATGAGGGTGGTCAGGGCAGTACAGCCGCAAATGGTGAGGGCCATCTCTAAGGCGCTATCGCCCCCACCGACACAGAGGGCCTTCTTGCCCTCGAAGGGCCCCAAATCCAAACAGTTATAATAGACCCCTTTGCCCTCGAAGCGATCCTCCCCGGGGATGCCTAACTTCATGGGCTGAAAAAGGCCCATCCCCATGGCCAATATGACCACCTTGGTCTCATAGGTACCCTTGGCCGTCTTGAGGGTCACCTTCTCCTCCTCTACCTTGAGGTCGGTGACCTCCTCCCCTTCTCGGATATCGCAGCCTATCTCCTTGGCCTGGGTGACCATCTTGGCCACCAGTTCCTTGGCCGCGATATCGGTGTAGGAGGGGAAATCGTGGATAGATTTGAAGGGGTAGAGACAGGTCAATTGTCCTCCGGGCTGATTGGCTTCCAGGACCACCGAGGAGAGCCTCTTGGTCTGGGCGTAGACGCCAGCGGTCAACCCCGCCGGCCCGGCCCCTACGATAACCAGGTCGTACATCGATCCTCCATCTGTGGTAGATTTCTCTCCCTATTAGGGGACATTAAGACGACCGGAGACAATTATAGGTCTGGCCAGTCGCCCTGTCAATTAAAGCCGGGGACCCAACTCCATCACATGTCTGATAATGGTTAGGAAGAGCCTGCCCAACTGGAGCCAGAACATACGGCTTCGCTCTCCCCGTTGCCGAGTTATGAGGAAGACCGCTAAGCCCCCCACGAGGCCTCCCATCAACACGCCTAGGAATACCATGCGCCCCTGCCCTCGAGACATAGCCACCTACCTCCGTTCCGAGAAGATGGCCAAGGCTTTGGCCAAACCAGCCCCTAACCCCGCGGCCTCTATAACCGGTCTCATCAAAGCCGAGGAGAACCTATCGGTGGCCTTTTCCCCCCTCTGGACCTCCTGGCGGGCCTCCCTGAGGGGAGGGGCCAGCCGGGCTTTGACCTCCCTCAGCCCACGCACGGCGTATATGGAGAGGATGAGCAGGGGCAGGGCCAGGATTATCGCTTCCAGGAAGAGCACTATGAGGGCTATATCGCGCCAAAAAGTAAGGGTTGCTTCATCCATCACTCCTCCACCTCCCAATCCCAGAACCAGTAGGCCAAATATTTCCACTCGCCAAAGGGGGCGAAGACCTCCTCCACCTGTTTGTCACTCACTGGCTCCCCCCCGAAGAACCTCCGTGAGACCAGCCGGCGGGCCCAGGTATCGATGCCCAGATATTCGTAACGGCCCAAGAGGGCCAGGGTATGGGCCGAGGCATAGTCCCCAATACCCTTTATCGATTTGAGCAATTGGCGCAACTCCGCCGTCTCCAGGGAGGAGTCTTTGAGCCCCTCCAGATCCAGTGAACCCTCCGCAACCCTCCTTGATAAACCCAAAATATAGGAGGCCCGGTAGCCCAGTCTCATCTCCCTTTGCAGATATTCCTCATCCAGCGAGGCGATGCCTTCAGGGGTAGGGAAGGCTTTCAGGGAAGGGTCATCGGGATGGGCCTCCCCCAGCCCCTCCACTAGCCTGGCCACCATGGCGGTAGTCTGTCGCCAGGTGCAATTACAACTGCAGATGGTCTTGATCATATCCTCGAAGACGGTGGGGCAACGCAGGATACGTCCCCCTCCCCTTTCTATCACATGGCGAAGGGATGTCTTTCCCTTACACAGTTCATAGAAGGCACTTAGATTCTCATCCAGCCTTAGCATCCATCGCACTTTTTGTTCAATATCTTCACAATCATTATGCGAAGGATATTTCTCGCTTATGTCAACGATAACTATACTCGTCAACTGATTGTCTTCGCGTAGCCGAAGGCGAACAACCCTACCGCTACTGAGTCGCTCCACCCGGGTCAACTCTCCCCACTCCTCGTCCCAAGCGAAGGGCAGAAGGTTCCTCCAACCGTGGGAGCGCACCGTGGCCCTAAAGTTGAAAGGGGGACGAGCGGAGAGTTTCAATGACCTGGTGTCCTGAGCCATATCTGTCGGCTCTACTCCTATGAAGGTGAATCTAACCTACCTACTCTCCCCCCATCCTTTCGCCATACAGCCCAGAAGGAAATATCGCTTCCAGATCATCTCGTTTATCAAAGTTTGTCATCTACCCCGATAACTGAACGACACCCCGAAGCCGGTCCTAACATAGCGCAAATGTGTCATCCTGTCAACGTCAGCCTGTGGAAGCCCCCAATAGGTGGCCTCCTCTACTCGGGAGGTATCGCCTGCCTGGGCCAAGGGGAGGATACGTTTTGAGCGCAGCCAACAACATCCAAGCCGATGTCCCCCCTCAGATATGGTGGAAACCGCTCGGACGGCTTCCCAGAAGGCTTAGGAAGGTTTCACGCCCTCTTTCGACCCGCCCTTGCGACTAGAAAAGCCACTACGGGTTGTGCCGACCGCCTCAGGCCGTCTCTCGCCCCAGCGTCTGCAGGTGCTTCATCGAGCCATAGAGGGCCACCAGTCTTTCGAACTCAGCGGGGTCGTAGAAAGCGCATCTGTCCTGACCAAAGGCCTTGGCCACCTCAAGGCAGAACCGGACCGCCACCTCCATATCGGTCACCTGGCTGGCCCCGGTGGCGCAACCCGGCACTACCGTGGCCGCGGTCAAGGCGATGCCGACCACCGGCGCGCTTGTGGCCGTGGCCGGCTGCATGATGCTGTTGATATGATCGATGCCGTTGCCATAGGGGGTGATATCCTGCGTGGTGATGGGCAGGACCACCGGCGCCTCCCCTGTTACGATAGCCATAATCCTCAGCAGATCGGAACTGACCTTGAGGATGTATCCTTCTTTAACCGTGGGGGAGATGGCAAAACCTCGCCGGTTGATCACCCAGTTGCCGCGGGTGGTATCTATGGAAAGCACGGCCTCCATCTCCGGCAGCACCTCATAGCGGTTCATGGTGGCCATATCCACCGGTGAGTTCATGAAAGGGACAGGGTCATGAGGGATGATGGGGGCCGCGGGACAGACGTGAGTGGCAATGATGACGTCTCCCGGCAAACGGTCGCCGCCTCGAGCCATGTCGGCCAACTTCAGGGCGCAGGCGATGGCGGTGACGGCCCCATCGCCATCGGAGACGAGGCCGATGACGGCCGGCCGGGCCCCGATGCCTCCTAGCCGCCCCACGAGGCCCAGGGTAGGAGCCTGCCCGTCAGCCTTCTTGCCCTCGGTGCCAGGCACCAGTGTGCGAATGAACTCCGTCCTGCCTCGCTCACCCTCCACCGGGATAACCTCGACCGATAAGCCCCGCTCACGAAGCGCCCCGGCGACCTCCTCGCCGCTGACCGTGGCGCGGTCCAATAATTCGTAGGCTTCCATGGTCTGCTTCAGGGCCATGCTCATACCTCCCAGCGTGAATAATAAATGGGGGCAAAGGCACCAGACACTTAACCAACTAGAAGGCCCCTCCCTCGGCTGCAAGCCGAGAGCCACGCCCGAGCCGCTCAGTTGCGCCCCACCATGGCCGATGAACATGAGGCAACCCGTCAAAGGCGCTCCTTCGCCAGAGGACGGTAATAACGCCTTATTCCTCAGCCAACACCCTCTCCAGGACTTCTAAGGCTCGCTCGATGTCCTCTTCGGTATTGTAGAGATGGGGAGAGAAGCGGACGCTTCCCAGGCGAGGGGAGACGATCACCCTCTCCTCATTGAGACACCTTGCTATTTCCCCTTGGTTGTGGCCGGGGAAGCGAGCGGTGATGATGGAGGTGCGCTCTTGGGCCTTGGGAGGAGAAAGGACCTGGCCTCCTAGGCCCTCCAGCCCTTCCCAGAGGCGGTCGGCCAAGGAGAGGTTATGGGCCCGTATGGCCTCGACTCCTATCCCCATGAGGTAATCTATGGCCTTGGCCATCCCTATGGCTGAGCCATAGGCCATGGTGCTAAATTCGAACCGCCGTGCCGTGGGAGCCCAGTCGATCTCATGGGCCCTAAAGTCGAAGGGCACCGCCGTGCTTCGCCAGCCCACCAACCCCGGCTCCAGCCGCTGATAAAGTTCGGGCCGCAGATAGAGGACCCCTGCCCCGAAGGGGCCACACAGCCATTTATAGGAAGCAGTAACCAGGGCATCCACCCCCCAGGCCCTGACATCTACGGGCAAGGCCCCCGCCGACTGGGTAGCATCAATGATCAGGAGGGCGCCGTGGGCATGGGCCACTTGGGCCAAGGCGGCCACATCTAACCTTTGCCCGCTACCATACTCCACATGGCTGAGGCAGACCACGGCGGTACGGTCGTCGATCAGGCGGATTATCTCCTCCTGGTCCACGGCGCCATTCTCTCCCTTGGCCAGCCGCACTTGGCAGCCGGTGGCATGGGAGACCCGCACCCAGGGATAGACCACGCTGGGGAATTCGATATCCGCGCTGACCACGTTTTGCCCTTCTTTAGGACCGAGGGCCCAAGCCAAGGAACAGAGAGCCTCGGTGGCGCTGGAGGAAGCGGCCACCTCCTCAGGCCGAGCCCCCAGGAGACGGGCCGCAGCCTGGCGCAGATCCTCGAAGACCTGGCTCTCCGCCTCCTCATCGAACCTTACCGTGCCCCTGAAGGCCAACTCCTCTTGCCACTCCAACACCGCCTGGCCCACCGGTTTGGGCATGAGGGCCACAGAAGCGGCGTTCAGGTAGGTGTAATCGGCGGCCGCTGGAAAATCATCTGCTTCGACTAGCCTCTTCATCAATGCCTCCCTAAATGATCTCTATCTCGTAGTCTATCAACTGGGCGTCGAAGCGGCCCCTCTCCACGCTCCGCGCCACCCGATGGAGAAGACCGTGCACATAATCGCGGTCGTTGGAGATACAGGATACTCCTATCACCGCATGTTGCCAGGCGTCGTTATCGCCCACCTCGGCCACAGAGACATTGAACTCATTCCGCAGTTGGGCCAGGATGGACTTGACGATGCGCCGCTTCTCCTTCAAGGAGTGACAGCCGGCCAAACGGAGATGAATGGTGCAAATCCCGACGACCATATCTAAGAGATGGCGTGTAGGGGCCCCTCAAACTGCCCCAAGGCCGCCTCTCTCACTGCCTCCGAAAGGGTGGGGTGGGCGTGGAGGGCGGCCACAAGGTCCTGGGCCTTGGCCCCCACCTGGATGGCCAAACTCCCCTCCATAATCAACTCCGTGGCCTGGGGCCCCATGATATGTAAACCTAAGATGGTGCCCTCTTCATGGCAGATCATCTTCACCAGCCCGGTGGTTTCCCCCAGGGTCAAAGCCCGACCGCTGGCCCCCAGGCGAAATACGCTCTTCTTGTAAGGGATGGCCTGCTTCTTGACCTCCTCCTCGGTGAGGCCCACCCCGCCGATCTCTGGGACGGTATAGACCCCATAGGGCACGGCTCGATAATCGAGGCGCTTCTTCCTCCCTAGGGCGTTCTCCGCCGCCACCTCCCCCTGACGCATGGCCACGTGGGCCAACATGGGTCCGCCCAAGACATCCCCCACCGCGTATATCCCCGGCACATTGGTCTGGAGGTAGTCATCCACCATGATAGCCCCTCGCTCGGCCTTCACCCCTATTTCCTCCAAGCCTAAGCCTTCGGTGTAAGGCACCCTCCCTGTGGCCACCAGGAGGTAGTCCGCCTCCGCCGAGCCCCTCTTATCCCCGGACCCGTATTCCACCAGGAGCCGAGAGCCGCTTGGCCGAACCCCCTTCAGGGGGGAATTTAGATGGATCTCTATCCCCTGTCGGCGCGCCAACTGCTCATAGCGGCGGGAGATCTCCCCATCCACCGGGGGCAGGAGGGAGGGCAATATCTCTACCACCGTCACCTTGGTGCCCAAGGCGTTGAAGATGGCGGCGAACTCCATGCCGATGACCCCTCCTCCCACCACCACTAGGTCGTTGGGGATTTCCTCCAGTTGCAGGATCTCGCTACTGGTGATCACCCCCAGGAGTTCCAAGCCAGCCACGGGCGGCTTGCTGGGCTGGGCCCCGGTGGCGATGATGAGGCTCTTGGCCTCGATCTCCCCTTGGCCGGAGATGGCCACCTTGTTAGGAGCGAGCAGCCGACCTGCCCCTTGGAACGTCGTAACCTGGCGCTTTTCCAGCAGCGATTCCACCCCGGAGACCAACTGCTCCACCACCGCCTCTTTGCGAGCCATCATCTGAGCGAAGTCCAGATCCGGCTCCCCTACCAGGACGCCGAACTCCCTGGCTCGCTCCACCTCCAGGAGGACCTCAACGCTCTTGACCAGGGCCTTGGTAGGGATACAACCCTCGATGAGGCAGACGCCCCCTACCCTCTTCTTCTCCACCAAGGCCACTTTTGCTCCCAACTGCGCGGCTCGCAGGGCGGCCACATACCCCCCGGGGCCGCCACCGATGATGGCTAGATCATACATCCCCTCACCCACCCTACGGCGCAACACTCCTGGCGCCTAATGATACTCAGGCCCAACTCCTTGGCCACGGCTTCAGCCTCCAAAGAGGGGTTGACCATGCCATTCACCCCAGCTCGGAGGGCTAAAGATTCTAACCGTCGGCCATACTCCCCCCTAGGCCGCATGCATCCCAAAAATAGAGACGCCTCCGGGAAGCGAAAGCGGGCCTCCGCTACGAGATCGGCTACCTCTTCCAATTTTGGCGGTGGCCGATGGGCGTATCTCGTCCCTGGAGTGGGGATGAAGACGATGAGGGTCAAGGCCTCCGCCCCCAGGCCTTCTAATATCTCCAAGGCTCGATACTCGCCCCTTATCTCTCCTCCTCTTAAACCGATGGTGATATGGGGGATGACCGGCAGATAGCCCTTCAACAGTTGATAGGTGGCCACGTAGTCTTCCACTCGGCGGTCGAGGTCATAGACCTCCCTTATGGTCTCATCGTCGCCCACGAAATCGAAGGAGATCACATCGACATAAGGGGCGATGGCCTCTATCTCCTCCTGCCCTATCAGCCCCACATGCCAATTCATAACCCGACCATGGCGCAGGGCCCTCACCCTCTCCAGATGGCTAGTTACCGGCACCCTGCCTTGCGAATCGCACCCCCCGGAGATGAGGCAACTGGTGGCCCCTTGAGCCGCGGCTTGCCAGATGGGGGTCATGTGCTTCAGATACTCCCCTCCACAGTGGGCGCAATTCAGGGCGCAATATTGGCCGGTGAGGCTGATGGCCGCCGTCTGGAAAGGGTAATCGAAGAAGATTTCCTGCCGGTCTTGTCTGGTCAAGGAAAAATGCTCCTCTGCACTGCTAATTTCAGATCACATCTCGAATGGAAACCCGGATCTCCCCCAAGCCCTGGAGGCGAGGTTGGAGGGTTATCTCGTGCTCCCCTTTTGCCAGCGCTTCCCCTTCCACCTCGATGGTGACCTCCGCTCCCTCCGGAAACTCCACGGGAGCCTTGATTTTTGCGGCCACGATGGCCGTCCCTGAAAGATGCAGGGTCACCCTCCCCGGCGGATATATTTTACCATCAACCGCCAGAGGGCCCAAGCCAAGAAGGGCTACCGGAGCCAAGACGTTCTTTATGGTCAACTGGAAGCCCCGCGGCGTGTTCCGCAGGCTCCCTTTCACATAGAACTGACGCACCAGAGCCGAAGGGAGCAGCATATCTAACCCTGAAAGAGTATAACCAAAGAGAAAAGGATTGCAACCTTAAGGCGTTTGCCATAGCCTGAAGATGGTAATATAATCTGCCCAGGAATGGAGGGTGGCCTTGGATAACCCGGAGGAACGCTTGGAAGCGCTGGGTACGCCGGTGAAAGAAGGCGGCTGGTCGATCCGCGACGTCATCGAAACTATCCTCTTGACGCTGGTCATCTATGGGCTGCTCAGCCTGGGCTTCCAGAATTTCCGCATCATCGGGAGCAGTATGGAACCCAATTTCCAGCAGGGCGAATACCTGGTGGCCAACAAAGTGATCTACCACCTCCGGCCGGTGGAAAGGGGAGAGGTGATCATCTTCCGCCCCCCCATGGAGCGGTGCGCCGGTTTCCTTCCCTTCTTCCTTCCTCCAGGGGAGAAATGCGCTTACATCAAACGGGTCATGGGCTTGCCAGGTGAAGAGGTAGAGATAAAGAAGGGACAAGTCTTCATTAACGGCGAACCTTTGGAGGAACCCTATGTGGTGAAAGGTCAGCGACAACGTTGGGGCCCGACGGTGGTAGGCCCCAACGAGTATTTCGTCCTAGGAGATAACCGCAAGAACTCCAGCGACTCCCGCAACTGGGGGATGTTGCCTCGCCAGAATATCATCGGCCAAGCCTGGATCTCCTATTGGCCCCCCCAAGAGTTGGGGCTGGTGCCCCACTACTCTTTCGCCTCCGACTAGAAGGGAGAAGAGATGAGAACCCTCCCCGCAGAATCTTTAGCCAGGATGATAGACCACACCAACCTCAAGCCTGAAGCCACTCCGGAGGATATAGAGCGCCTCTGCCGAGAAGCCTTAGAACACGGCTTCGCCGCGGTCTGCGTGAACCCGGCTTATGTGAAGTTGGCCGCTCGGCTCTTGCGCGGCTCCCCGGTGAAGGTGTGCGTTGTGGCTGGCTTCCCCCTGGGAGCCAACCTCCCAGAGGTCAAGGTCTATGAGGCGCGAAAGGCCATCGAGGATGGCGCCCAGGAGATAGATATGGTGATCAACGTGGGGGCCCTAAAATCGGGGAACTACGATCTGGTACGGGAAGAGATCGCCCAGGTGACTAGGGTTTGCCATGAGAAGGGGGCGCTTTGCAAAGTGATCATCGAGGCCGCACTTCTCACCGACGAGGAGAAAGTAAAGGCCTGTACCCTGGCTAAGGCTGCGGGGGCTGACTTCGTTAAGACCTCCACTGCCTTCGGCCCTGGCGGGGCCACGGTAGAGGATGTGGCTCTCATGCGTCGCACCGTTGGACCGAAGATGGGGGTGAAGGCTTCCGGGGGCATCAAAACCTACGAGCAGGCCGTGAAGTTGATCGAGGCAGGGGCCAACCGCATAGGGGCCAGCGCCGGGGTGAAGATCGTGCAGGAGGCCCTCGCCTGATCCATCCCTGTTCACCTTGACCTGCTAAGCCATATCTGTTAAGATTTTGGTTAAGGCCCTCATCGTCTAGTGGACTAGGACACCACCCTTTCAAGGTGGTAACGCGGATTCGAATTCCGCTGAGGGCATTGAATAAAGGACCCGTTGTCGCAAGAGCGGGAAGGTGTACCAGAGCCTGGCCTGCTCTCTTTCTGCCTCGATGCGCTCAATGAAGCTCCTCAGGACATTCCTCTTCGTTTGCACGTCACCAGTGTCGAGTTCCTCCCGCATCTTGGAAAGGGCAACCCTCATCACTTCCTCGGAGAGCTCGAGCTTGGTCCGTGCCTTGCGGTTCAAGAGCGACTGCAAGTCACCCTCAAGGCGCGTCTTCTCGCTCTCCCTCTCGGCCAGACGGTCCCTCACCGCAGCGGAGCCCTGCCGCTCGGCCAAATCCAGAAGGTTGTAGATAGCCCTGTTGACCTCAGATAGTCTTAGCCTCACCCGAGCTATCTTACCGTCGAGCGACGCCGCCTCCTCGTTGAGTTTCCCATTTGCCGCGTCTAGAAGGTCCCTGCTGTAGGCGGGGGTCAATATGCGGTTCATAACCCGCCTCATCACCTCGCCTTCCACCAGGGAGGCCTTGAGTTTGCCCGTAGGACAGGCGCGTCTTCCCTCCCGCTTCCTCTTGCCGCATACGTAGAAGCGCCACTTTGTCCCGCTTGGCAAGCGGTCGAAACTCCCTATCATGGCAGAGCCGCAACGTGCACACCGTATCAAGCCACTCAGAAGGTAGGAGCTGGTGACCCGCCTCGCGGGCAGATAACCACCAGGCCAGGAACCGCCTCGCTCGGGTCTGGAGCGGAGAGTAGCCTGGACCTGGTCCCAGGTTCCTCTATCTATCAAGGGCTCATGGGCACGCTCGACCTCGATCTCCCCACCCTTGCGGATGCCGAGGTAGGTCTTGTTGCGGAAGAACCAGGAGAGGCCCTGCCTGCCCTTGAACAAGCCTGTCTTGTCAAGAATCTCCTGAGCGGTCGCACCTGCTTTGTGAAGCAACCAAATCACCACTCGTCCCATTGATCCGTCTGGGCATGTCGATCCGACATGTACATGTAGAAGGGAGGTCCAACAGTTTCGTCCAAAGGATTGCCTATGCGAATGTCCAGGACTACGTGATCTGGGATGTCACCACGGTTGTGTATCGCCCTCGCGATGTCTTGCTTATGCTTGTGCATCATCTCGTTCAGTGCTTCCTGCTGCTCTGTCTCATAGGCCGTTATCCAGAGCGTATTCCCGCGCACCTCGATTGATTCAGGGTCAATCTGCCTTACCATTGCATAGACATCAGGGGTTTCTTCCCGCAGGGCATCCACAATCCTTTCCCATCTCATGCGAATCTCGCCAGTTGTGTCGGAACGGGGGGTCAATTGGAGAGCAGCGGCAAAACGAAAGGCCCAGTCGCATGCCGTCGTGACGAAGCGATATGCGACATAGCGAGGAGGTAACTCCCTCAACTCGCGTGGGATGATGCTTTCCTTGATTCTTTCCACGTCGTCCGGCAAGATGAAGCCGCTATAGGGCACATAGTCCTCGGGACAATCTCCGACTGGCCAGAGAAAGGCTTCCAAGAGATCGCCAAAGCGCCATTTTTCAAAGGGTGGAATGTAATCACCCTCCTTGGCACGTTCTAATGCTGCGTTCTCTAGCGCCTCTCTATTCTCTTCGGCGAGCCCCTGAACCGCCTCCTCCAGTCCCCTTTTGGCCAATCGGACCGCCTCCGCGAGGTCCCGGATAAGGTACTCAGCAGCCGCCATTGCGAAGACTCGTGCGGTGATGTCCCATTTGTCTTCACCCTTCAAGACCTCACAATAGTCAGTGGGGAGAACGTCTTCTAGGTCACATTGCAGCTCTCTCGTCAAGAAATCCCTGAGCAGGGGGAAAGCATCGCTTCTGACTAGAGATTGAAAATCCCCGCAGGAAGGTGTGTAACCCCGATGCTTGACGTCATTCCTTAGGGCGTTCAAATTGCTCCAGCCAATATGGATTTGCACACCCCTGCCTTTCAACTCACCCACCAAATTAGGGATAGGCCACAGGTCTCTTTTCGTCCAGTCGATTTCAAGAATTTCAGACTTTCGCTTGAAGACGAGCTCCATTGCACGATGAAGTTCCAGAATCGCCGGTCCTCGATCCTCTGAGCCACCTAGCAGATAGTGGGCTATGCCATGCCGTAGTGACTCGAGCGCTGCTGAGAACAAGATTGAATGCTCGTGCAAATCGTTCTCCCCACTTGATTTGGGTAACATAATAGCACTACGCTTGCGCCCCGTCAAAGAAGCCAGACTTGGTTGCACCGGAGGCCAGGCCGCAGTGTAACCACCATCATACCCCCAGACCCCCCTGAGACGGCGTTTTCCGGGCTGTTTTTAGGTATAACGTTTTCCACGAGACCCGTTTTAACCCGGGTAAAACCACCCTGGCGGTATGTTCATACCTACAACCCAAGAATCGCGGCTTAAAACGGGTGATAGACGGTCTGATCGTGGGCTGAGGTTGGTGGTTGTGAGTTCTAGAGAGGATGGAA
>CAYUAM010000014.1:0-7289 GCA_964442805.1 uncultured Anaerolineales bacterium
GGGGATGCCCGCCCCCGCCGCCACCATCAGCCTGAGGGCCCTCCCATCATCTTTGGCCTCCTGGGCCTCGATGCGAGGCTGGACCGTCTCCCAGGCCTCGTTCTCATCGGTAACGATGATGCTCCCCGGCTCCGGGGCCTTAGCGTACTGGGCGCGCTTCCCGGCCAGGTCCCCGCCCAGGGCCCCTTTCACCGTTACCTTCCAGAGGAAGGCGTTCCGGAAGCGGTTGACCCGCACCCGGTCCTCCAGCCACTCCTTGTATCGCCTCAGCCAGGGGAGGAGGGGCACCAGGTCCCCCTGCCCCCGCACCGCCCCCACGGGACGGTTGACGGCGTAATGCCAGACCTCCGGCCCCTCCATATCCTCGCCCGGCCACCAGCGTCCCTCCAAATCCGCCGTTACCTCGTGATAGCGCACCTCCCGCTCCAGGTCGTTCTCGGCGGTCTCCACCTTGTCCATCTTGGCCGCCGGTATCTGGCGCAGGTAGGTCATCCCATCGGCGGGGTTGGTCTGTAGGACGATGAAGAGTTCCCCGGCCCGGGTCAACTCGTCACACCAGCGGCGGATGCGCAGGGCTATGCGGTTCTTACGGTGCTCCCAGAAGGCTTTAATGAAGCGGTCGATGAAATCGACCTCCGAGGAGACGGTGATGCCGTCCCCCACCACATAGTCGGTGGTGAGGCCCACGATGCGGAAGGCCAAGGGGTTGGTCCGCCAGGCCTCCAGGGCATCGTTGAAGGCGTCCACCAGTTCATACCAAGGTTTATCCTGGGGCCCGGCCCAGCCCGAGACCTGCCGCCACCACTTATCATCCACCACCTTCACCGCGGCCTGCACCCGCTCTTCGATGATGTCACCGAAGAGGGCTTTAGCCAGTCGTCCCCTGAACTCCATGGTCATCCTCCCCACAGGCTACAACTCAGCCCGCGCCTCTCACATCACCCCCACCCTCCGCAGGGCCATGTCCACGATGAGCCCCACCAGGATGAGGAAGACGGAGACATAGATCCCCCGCAAGGTCCGCTTGATATCGTCCAGGTCGCTTTGCAGGTCCTTCACTTGATCCCCCAGGAGCATCCCATATAGGCAACCCGGCTTCTGATCCACGCTCAGCCCTTTATCGCGCCTAGCGCAGTTATACCGCCGTATGGCTTGCTTTAGCCTCTCCTCCCCGCTCATAACTCCATCCCTAATTCGTTGCCTATCTCATCCAGGGCCTGGGCGAAGGCCGCGGCCAGCCCATCGGCCGCCTCCCCAGAGAGGGCCCGCCGCGCCTTCAAAGCCGAGACCAGCGATCTGACCCCCTTCTCCACCAAAGGCAAGGCCTTCCCGGGATCCTCCTCCCGCTCCAGGATCCGCCCGATGAGCACCTTCACCACCTCTATCACGTCGTCTAAGGTCAGTTCGTTAGAGGAGGCCACGGCCTCTATCTCTGCCACCTCCTCATCGGTGAAGAAACGGCGATAGAGCCCCCGCTTCTGAAGGTGGGCATAGCAGAGTTCCTCCCCCTTCATGGCCCAGGCTCGACAGCCCGGCTTGGCGCACCGTCTGCTTTCAGTCATTTAGCCCTTATCTCCACTGCTCAAGAGCAGCCCACGCAGCCAAGACCCCGAAGGCCAAGGCATAAGCCCAGGTCAAAAAGCCTCTGGCAGCCGACTTCGCCCTATCCATCCCTTCCTCCAAGATAACAAAGCGCGGGAACCCTGAGCCTCAGGGACTCCCGCGCGGGACTCGCTCTGGGAGCGCCTACTTACCGCCTGATATAGACCACATACCTATCCCTTCTCCGCGCCACTTCCACCTCCGCATCGGCTGGCACCCCAGCCAAGAAGGGCTCTAGTTCCTCCAAGGAGGTGAAGACCATAGTGCTCTCCGACCGCAATTGGGAAGGAGCCCTAACCGCCCTCTCGTGTACCTTCAAACTCCGCACCTTCCTTAATAATTCCACATCCCCCATGGCATCATTCCGTATAGAACATTTGTGCTACAATTATACCATCGCTTTTCCCCCTTGTCAAGCCCCTTGGGAAAATTTTAAGGTTTGACCCTGCCTAATCAGGCCCTTTCCCTTGACATCGCTCCCATTCAGGGATAGCATATCTCGGCAAATTTGCACTAAATCTAGAAAGACAAGGAGAAACCATGGCCCTATTTGACCACATGCGGAAGCACTATCAGGATCTCAGCCCCAGCCAAAAGAAACTCGCTGACTACATCATGGAGAACAGCCGTGAGGCCGTATTCCTCAACGTGCAAACCCTGGCCGAGACGCTCGATGTTGACCCGGCCACGGTGACCAGGTTCGCCCAGCGGCTGGGCTATTCCGGCTACCGTCAACTCCTGGCCGAACTGAGGGAGATGATCCAGGTTGAATTAGGCCTCCCTCTGGAGAGGGTGGAGGTCAGTCGGGAGGTTCAAGCCATCGTCGCCCATATACTAGATAAAGAGTTGCACAACCTCAAAGAGGCCCTCTCCCCTACCCAGATGGAGGCCTTCGAGGCCGTAATCCACTCTTTAGAAGGGGCCAAGCGCATCTTCGTGCTGGCCCATGGCCGCGATGCTGGCTTCGCTCAAGTCTTCGTCCACGTATTGACCGCGGCCTTGGGGACCCCGGCCCATTTCGTTCCCTCCGACGTCCTCCACGGCATGTTCGGGCTACACGACCTGGGCCCCGGCGACGTAGTGGTGGGCCTTTGCCTTGGCAGCGCAGGGGGTGACACCGGCGCCTTCCTCGATCTGGCCAAATCGCAAGGGGCCAAGAGCATCGCCCTGGTCCCCAGCCCCGCCTCCAGTCTGGCCCAGAAGGCCGACCTGGCCCTATTCTGCCCCACTGACTCCCTAACCCGCGCCTCCTCCTTCGTGGCCCTGGCCGCCGTCCTCTGGGCCCTCTTCCAGGCCTTGGCCCTGCGTAATTGGGAAGGCTACTCGGAACGCGGCGCGCAGATGCTTCAAACCGCCAATTTCCTCCTGGCAAAGAGAATATCCACCACTATGGCGGTGGACGACATCGTCCCTCCCAAAGGGAACCCTGTTTGAGCCTTTCCATATCCACCTCGGGGGCACCTCTGTCATTAGCGTTTGACTTTGGAGAGGGGCCGGGATATCATTGCCCCTGTGTCTGGTGGAAAAGGGAAGGCTAGATCGAAAGCATCTGCAGAGATAGCGCGAGGGCTTGCGGCCGCGGGAGGGTTGATCTTCCTGGCCGCTCTCCTGGTTGTATTCACGCCTCGTTCCCAGCCAGCACCTCCGCCCACCCCAAATCCCACGGCCACCCCTCGCCCTTCCCCTACCCCTCCCCCCATCAGGATCGGCATAGTCTCCGGCCACAAGGACTATGATGGGGGGGCCATGTGTCCCGACGGCACCCTGGAGGTGGATATCAACTATCAGATCGCCACCAAGGTGGTGGAACTCTTGGAAGCGAAGGGCTACCAGGTGGACCTCTTGGCCGAGTTCGATCCGGCCCTACAGGGGTATGAGGCCCAGGCCGTGGTCTCCCTCCACTGTGACTCCTGCATCCCGGGGCTCTCCGGCTTCAAGGCAGCCAGGGCCTGGAACAGTTTCATACCGGAAGAGGAAGACAGGCTAGTGGCTTGCCTATATCAAGAGTACGAGAAAATAACTGGCCTCACCCCTCACCAATGGACTATAACCCCGGCTATGCACGGCTATCACGTCTTCGCCAAGGTGGCCCCGGAGACCCCAGCGGCCATCATCGAGATGGGCTTCATGGCCGATGATGCCCCTCTCCTGCGCCACGAACAAGAGAAGGTGGCCCAGGGGGTAGTGGCCGGGATCGAGTGCTTCTTGAAAGGGGAAGAGTAGTGCCTCTCCCCCACAGTCAAAATGGGAGTGGCTCTGGATAGCAGCAGGACCAGGGGCCATTTTCCAGGCCGATAGATACTTGGCTCACCTAAGATCTAGGTTTTCCCAAAATAGCAAGAGATGCTAATATATGCAACAAAGGCCGAGACAAACCAAATCATCGCGGGCTCTCCAGTAGGAGGAGCCTCACATTTAGGGGGAGGGATATGAACGACCGTGAAAACGCCTCCATGGCCAACCGTCTCTTCCGTCGCTATGAGAAGAACCCTATCTTGACGGTTGCAGACTGGCCCTACGAGGCAAATGCCGTTTTTAACCCGGGGGCCGTGCAGTTCGAGGGCGAAACCGTGCTACTAGTCCGCGTCGAAGATATGCGAGGCTTCTCCCACTTGACCGTTGCCCGCAGCAAGGACGGCAAGACGGATTGGCTCATAAATCAAGAGCCCGCGTTAGAACCTGATCCTCGTTTCCGAGAAGAGAGGTGGGGCGTTGAGGATCCCCGGATCGTCTGGTTAGAAGAACGGCAAGAATATGCCATAGCCTATGTTTCGTTCTCCAGGGCAGGACCCCTTGTCTCTCTCGCGACTACTAAGGACTTCAAGACCATTAAGCGACTAGGTAGACTCCTTCCTCCTGAAGATAAAGATGCGTCTCTCTTCCCTCGGCGATTCAAGGAGCGCTTTGCCCTTATCCACCGGCCGATCATAAGGGGGGAAGGCAATATCCATATCTCGTTCTCACCAGATTTGAAGCATTGGGGGGACGATCGGATTCTCCTCCCCGTGAGACCTGGCTCTTGGGATGGTGATAGGGTGGGACTGGGGGCACCACCCATAGAAACTCCGGAGGGGTGGCTGATCATCTACCATGGCATGCGGAGAACGGCCTCAGGAAGTCTCTACCGAGTAGGTTTGGCTTTGGTCGATCTGGAAGAGCCGTACCGGATGATCTGCCGCAGCGATGAATGGGTTTTGGCCTCGAGAGAACTCTATGAACGGGTCGGCGATGTGCCTGGCGTGGTCTTCCCCTGCGGGGCGGTTGTGGATCGGGAGACCAACGAACTTCGACTTTACTATGGCGCTGCTGATACCTGCGTGGGGCTAGCCATAGCCGATATGGATGAAGTGATCGAGTATGTGAGATCGTGTCCTCCTAAGAAACGTGTGAGTGACTACAATTGGGGATAGCATGATAGATATTCCCCCTTTTAACCACGGGCTTTCGGGGACGGTAGAATCAACCTTACTCAAAGGTTGGAGCCAGAGGTTACGATGTTCGCCGGTCAGGGGCGAAAGGTGAAGAGGGGATCGCCCTTACCGCTGGGGTTCTCTCCGGACGACTACTATCGCTCTCCACAGGAGAACTTGGTTGTCTATTTTGCCATTGGATAAGAGAAGAGAGGTTTGCGGGTGAAGCCAAACGAGAGAGCGCGATCCGGTAAGAGATCGCTTGGGAGACGGGTGGCTCATGTGGCCAGTTATCGCCCCCGGGAGTGTGGCATCGCCACCTACACCGCAGACCTAGTGGCCAGCTTACGCAAAGAATCCCCCGAATGCCGCAACATCATCATCGCCGTGAATGACAGAGAGGCCCATTACAACTACGCAGAGGAGGTAGAATTCCAAATCGAGCAGCACGATGAGGCCACCTACGCCGCCGCCGCAGACTTTGTCAATCGCTCCCACATCTCGCTCGTCAGCCTGCAACATGAGCATGGTCTCTTCGGGGGGAGAGATGGAGAGTATATCCTTACCTTTCTGGCTAACGTGTCCGTTCCAGTTATAACGACCCTTCATACCGTCCTCCCCGAGCCCGAACCCCATTTCAAGAAAGTAACCGCTCAGGTGGCCGCAGAGAGCAACTCAGTGGTGGTTCTAGCCAAGACGGCCATCCCCATCTTGGAGGAGACATACTTTGTTCCTGGAGAGAGTTTGTGTTTCATACCCCATGGCGCGCCCAAAGTGAGTCGTCAGATCGGCACACGGCGCCGGACCAAAAGGCTTTTTGGTCTAGAGGGGCGGCGAGTTCTGACCACCTTCGGCTTGATTAACCCCGATAAGGGGATCGAATATGTTCTAGAGGCCCTACCCCAAATAGTGGATATGTACCCCGAGGTTCTCTATCTAGTCCTGGGGGAGTCCCACCCTCAAGTTCGCTTACACCGTGGCGAAAGTTACCGCAGGAAACTCCTGCGCCTCGTCTCTAATTTGGGCCTCCAGCGTCATGTCCGCTTCCACAACCGTTTTCTTCCCTTGGAGGAGTTGACTCAGTATATGCTGGCCACCGACGTCTATATCATGCCCTATCTCAACCCCAACCAGATCGTGAGCGGCACTCTGGCATATGCCATGGCTACGGGCAAGGCGGTCGTGGCTACCCTTTTCCTCTATGCTAAAGAGGTGCTGGCAGAGGGAAGAGGGGTACTGGTGGAGTTTCGCGATCCTGGAGCCATCGCCCGGGCTGTGCTTCGGCTGCTCTCTGACCAGGAGTTATTATTGGAGACGGAGCGCCGGGCCTACGAATACGGCCGCAAGACGACTTGGTCAAGGGCGGCTCGAAAGCATCGGCAACTGTTCACGAGGATGATTCAGAAGCACCCTCAAGGGCGACCCCCTATCAATAAAAGGCCAAGTTAGATGTTCGCATCATGTTCGAGGGAATTATGGACCGCTATCCACCGCTGAAACTCGATCATCTCTATCGCCTCACCGATGATGTAGGCATAATCCAGCATGCTATCCATAGCGTTCCAGATCCCCGTTATGGTTATTCTCTGGATGATAACGCCCGGGCTCTAATCGTAGCCCTCAAGCATCACCGGCTGAGCGGGGAGGCGGAGAGCCTAGAGTTGGCCTACAAATACCTGAGTTTCATGCGTTATGCTCAGACTCCAGATGGGCGATTCCGTAACTTTCTTGCCTATGACCGCAATTGGCTAGAGCCGGAAGGCTCTGAGGATTCCTACGGCCGGGCCCTATGGAGTTTGGGATATGCTATGGTCAACAAAGATGTAGCCATTGGGCTAGCCCGAGCCGCTCAGGATGTCTTCGATGCAGCGCTCCCTTGGCTGGATGGCCTGCGTTCTCCGCGGGCCAGTGCTTTCGCCCTATTGGGGCTCCACTGGCGATATCGGGCCCTGGCCCGCAAGGAGGACCTGGAACGCATCCATCGCCATGCTGACATCATGCTGGAGCACTATCGCGACACCGCCCGGGACGATTGGCCTTGGTATGAGGAGTACCTCACCTACTGCAATGGTACGCTTCCCCAAGCCCTGTTGGTGGCCTATCAAGATACCAAGGAAGAAGAATATCTAATTACAGCCTGTCGCAGCCTGAATTTCCTCTTGGAAACTCTCTTCGTGAACGATAGGCTGGAGTTGATCGGGCAAGCGGGCTGGTATCCCCGGAAAGGGCCACGCGCCTTCTTTGATCAACAGCCGGTTGATGCCGAGGCCACGGTAG
>CAYUAM010000014.1:7299-16587 GCA_964442805.1 uncultured Anaerolineales bacterium
GGTATGCCTTGAGGCGTACCGGGTTACGGGAAAAGCCCGTTATTACGACCTCGCTTTTAGGGCTTTCGAGTGGTTCTTGGGAAGGAATCGACTAGGGCTTCCTCTCTACGATCCGGATACGGGCGGTTGTTATGACGGGTTAGCACCCGAGGGGATAAACCAGAACCAGGGTGCGGAATCGACCCTCAGTTATCTGCTTTCCTACCTGCTTCTTATGGAGAATGCCCAACCTAAAGAGAGGCAATTATTTGGGCTTGGAAACTGAGGCTTTGCCGAGGTTGATGCGGATACGTCAGCGGCCATCATTCATGAAAACCTATCTAAGACAGCCTCTTGACGAGCCTCACCCCCAGATACCCCCCTACCCCTAAGACCGCCGCCTCCCCCAAGGTCATCCCCATCCAGATCATGGCTGCGTCGAACCAGAAGGGGAGGGGGAAGAGTTGGATCAGGGTGTCGGAGGAGAGGAAGAGCCAAGAATCCCCAGCGAAGAAGGTGCGGTGGAAACCCACGAAGAAGGCATCGAAGCCCAAGGCGGCGAAGAGCCCCACCGCCCCAAAGAGGACAAAGGTCAGAAGCGCCCCCCCTAACAAGGCCCTCGGCATGACCCTCCGCCCCTCCCTCTGGCTCAGGAGAAAGATGACAGCCCCCACTACGAGGATGAGCAAGGCCCGGTGAAAGAGGGTGGCTCGCTGGAACAAGACCTTCACATCCACCAGGTGCACCAGTTCCCGCTGATTGAAGAGCGCCCCCTCCTCATCGGCCAAATCCCCCAAGTAGGAGATAGCCTCAGAGGAATGGATATAGAAGAGCGTCTTCTTGGCCACCTCTCGCCTCTCCCGGTCGTCATATCGGGGGGACAAGGGCCAACTCCCCTGGGAATATTCATAATCGATGAAGGCCGGCGAGGCCAGGAAGTAGAGATTGCTCAGGAGCAAGAAGGGAGGGATGGAGAGCGAAAGGAACCATCGGGCCCAAGCCACGAACCTTCTCATCTTCTACTCCCCCTCGGTCATGAACCTAAGGACCATGAGGTTGACCAGGTGTTCCACCGGGGCCCGGTCATCGGTGAGGACCAGGCCCTTCCCCTCATACCGCCGCACCCGGCCTTGGGCCAGGGCCGCCACCTCTCGCAAGAGGGGATGGGAGAGGCCATCCACGTTCTCGTAGAAATCCTCTAACTCCGTATTCTGATTAGTGGCTACTACCAAGGAGTTGGACTCCACCGGGGCGTCGATGATGTAGACATCGGGGAATAGGTCGGCCATGGTGCTGGCCAAGACCTCCACCAAGCGGAAATCGCTGGCCGTGCGGCCGACGTTGATGGCCACCACTCCCCGCGGGGTGAGGTGCTCCTTGGCCGAGGCGAAGAACTCCCTGGTGGTCAGGTGGAAGGGGATATAAGGTTGTCGGTAGGCGTCCACGGCGATGACATCGTATCTTTTGTCCGTGTGGGAGAGGAAATAGCGGCCATCCTGGGCGAAAGCCTGCAAATTGGGCTCCTCCATGGCGAAAAACCGGCGCCCCACCTCGATCACCCGGGGGTCTATCTCCACCCCATCCATAGGGATGGGGCCGAATATCTTAGTGTACTCTTTGGTGATGGTCCCTGCCCCCAGCCCGATCAAAAGGAGGCTCTTCACCTCCCCAGGCGAATAGTCGGGGTTGAAGAAGGGCACCAATAGGAAATAGTCCCAGATGCCATAACTCAAGGTCCGATGGGGGTTATAAAAGGAGTGGAAGGCTTGCCCCTCGTTAAGGGTGAGCAAGATATCGTCCCCTTCTTTAATCACCTGGATATAGTTGTAAGGCGACTCCTCCTCATAGATGGCCCCCTCCGTGGCTTTTATGGGCCCCTGAGGCCAGAGGCTCAAGGCCAAGATGGCCAGGAGAAGGGGCAAGTACCATAGGGCCCTCCTCCCCGTAGTCAAGAAGAGGCCCCCCAGGGAGAAGGCCAGGAGGGTGAGGGAGAAGATGATGAAGGTGGCTCTCGTGCCCAGGAAGGGGATGAGGACCAAGACCGGCAAGAAGGTCCCCAGGATGCTCCCCAGGGTGGAGAGGGCATAGATGCCCCCCGCCGTCTGCCCGGTGGAGACCAGGGAGGCGGCCTGCAGGCGGATAGCGAAGGGGGATACGCAACCTAAGAGGACCACAGGGATGAGGAAGAGGGAAAGCAAGGCCAAGAGGGAACCCATGAAGATCCCCAGGGAGTAATCAAGGTAGCCGCGCAGGGATAATTGGAGGATGGGCTTGGCTATGAAGGGCACTAGGCCGATGGCGAAGCCGGCCCAGGCGGTGATCTGATAGAGGATCTCGCGCCGGGGGTACCTGTCGGCCAGCCAGCCGCCCAAATAGTAGCCCCCGGCCAGGTAGATCATCATCAGCCCGATGAGGTTGGCCCAGATGACCTGCGAAGTGCCGAAGTAGGGGGCCAAGAGCCTAGAGGCGGCCATCTCCACCGCCAAGGTGGTCATGCCGCTTATGAAAACCACCGCCAGCAAGAACCGCTCCCCCTTCACGTTAGGCCATTATACTCCAAAGGAAGGCGGATGGCGAAGGGCCTTGACGAATTTGGTGATTTGGTATTATACTAGGAAAAGGATTCTCCTAAGGAGCAAGATGGCTGAGAAGAGTAAAGGGGATTTTCCCAGGAAGGGCTCTAGCATCACCATCCTGGAGGAACTCCTGGGCCATTTCCTGGAGACGGTGATCTTGGCCACCGACGCCAGCGAAGGCTCCCTCATGCTCCTCCACGCCGGAAGGGAACTCCTCACCGTCAACTCCGCCCGAGGGCCACGGGAGAGAATCGTCCGTAGCGCTAAGCGACATCTGGGCGAAGGGATCTCTGGCTGGGTAGCCAGGGAGAAGGAACCCCTCCTCCTCATCGGCCCGGTTGATGACCCCCGCTTCTCTGGGGTGGAGTCGGGGATAAAGGATGCCATGTGCATACCCCTCCTGGAAGATGGGCGGGTCATCGGGGTCCTCTCGGTGAGCAATAAGAGGGGAAGGGGTAGTTTCACCGATGATGATCTGACTAGGTTCATGGCCTTTGCCCAGCCGGGGGCCAAGATGATCGCCTTAGTCCTGGCCCAGAGGGAACTCGATGCCGAGAGCAGCGCCTGGGCTCGGAGGCAACTGGCCCAAGAGATCCACGATGGTCTCCTTCAGAGCCTGAGCACTCTCATCCTCCACCTACAGTTATATGAGGAACTCAGAGAGGAAGACCCAAGGCAAGCCGGAGAGCAACTGGCCATGTCCAGGAAGCAAGCCCTGGACTGCCTCCAAGAACTGAGGCATTTGGTCTTTGACCTCCGCCTGGCTGATTTGGAGCAACTGAGCCTGGCGGAGGAACTGCGGCGTTACGTGGCGGAGTTCGAGGAAAGGTCCAACATCGAGGCCCGTTTCGCCCTCTCCGGTAGGGCCGAGGAGCCGTCCCTCGATGTGAAGAAAAACCTCTATCGTATCGCCCAAGAGGCCCTGACTAATGTGCGTCGCCACGCTCAGGCCAGCCAGGTCGAGGTGCGCTTAAATTACGAGCCCCAAGAGATGACCCTGATCATCGCCGACGACGGGCTAGGTTTCGACCGAGAGGAGGTCTTGAGCCGAGCCCGGGAGGAGAAGAAATTCGGCCTCCTGGGCATCCAGGAACGAACCTATCTATTAGGGGGAAGGCTGGATATAGAGACTACTCCCGGAAAGGGCACCACGGTAAAGGTAGTGGTGCCCCTCTAGCCGTTGACAGGAGGAGAAGAGGATAGTATAATTTATTTTGGTGCGGGTGTAACTCAGTTGGCAGAGTGTCTGCTTCCCAAGCAGAATGTCGTGGGTTCGAATCCCATCACCCGCTCCTCTCTGTTGATTTAAACGTAAGAAGCGCCCCTTTCTACAGCGACAGGGCGCTTATGCACTTCTCTCACAATCGCTCCTATCAAAATGATCCTATATAGCCCGAAGGACGGGCACTTGGAGCCTGGCCTTCCGCAACTCTGCGCCTTTGACCCAAAGCACCCAGGTGGCCTCTCCTGCTAGATGTCGCCCCACCTGAAATTAAAGACCTCGGACTTCTCCCCCGGCTATCCCCTTGACATCGTTTGAAAGTCTCGCTACAATGGATAGATAAGCCTCAAGGCTGGCGTGTAACAATCGAGGCTAAGGCCGGGGCTGCAACGGACACCCTGGCAATCATAGCGGATGACAAGGGCTCGTCTGTTGCAACTGGCAGGCGAGCCTATTGTGTTGGTCGTGAGGGTCCTAGTCTATGGTGGAAGGGAGTACAGGCGTTAGTAGACAGTAGGCAGTTTGGTGAGAGGGCGGGGGTATCGTGAGTGTAGTGGTGGCGTTGGCGCTGGGCGTCGGGAAAGCAAGGCAGAACCCGTACGCGTGGTGCCTAACGCTGGCAGGGGCTACGGGGAGAGGAACGGGCCGTGCCAAGTCAATGCTCCAACCTGAGCCCTAGTGCTTGGGAAAGGAGAGAGGTGGATATGACGAAGGCGACCAATATTATCGAGGCCATAGAGTACTTTCTGTTCGACGTAATGGGCATTCTCATTCCGGGGTCGATTCTTCTCCTACTGATCGCATTCCTGCTAGAGCCGTCGGTAAGCGTACTGCTAGGCCCGACGATCATTCCTCGGACAGGCACGGATTGGGCGTTGATTGGGTTAGTCGCATATGGAGTGGGCTATGTTCTCCAAGGTCTGGGAGAGGGCATTGAAAAGTGTTTGAATAGGATTCATTGTGCCCGACTTGCATGGCGCGAGTCGTATCAAGAACTTAAGAACAAGATTGAGGCCAGTAAGACGTTCATTGAGGCAAGGTCAAAGATCGGGGAATACATCAGTTCCGACTTGACCGGCCTAGACTTCCGGGAACTGCGGAATCTGGCCATGTCGATCGCTCTTGATCTACGGCAAGTCTACAAGTATATGTATATATCTCAGCTTTGCCTCGGGGTTGCAACTGCTTGCATCCTGGGCTGTGTGCTGGCAGTACTCCAATCTATAACAAGCACACACTTTCATGCGCCACCAGGGCCGATTTCGACACCCTGGGTCCCGTTAGTTGCGCTGTTCATCTCATGGATGGTGCTGATGAACCGGAGAGGTCGCTATTACAGCATCTCAATGAGAACACCGTTTTCTATCGCTTTGGCCGAGATCGCTCGCAGCAGGACACGTGAACATAGTGGGGGACGAGAGAAGGTGGTGGCTGAGGAAGCAAAGAAGCGAGAAGTCCACGGGCTGTCGTTTAGGGTCTATTTGTCAGGGGGCCTTCGGTCAAATTGGCAAGACCTCGCAATAAGAGAATGCAAGAATACGAGTTTCTTCGATCCGCGTCGTCATGGGCTTAGTGAACCGGACCAATATGCCGTCTGGGACCTGCACTTTGTCAAAGAGTGCGACATTGTCTTTGCCTACATGGAAAGGGACAATCCATCAGGATATGGACTGGCGTTGGAAGTTGGGTACGCAAAGGCCCTTGGCAAGACAGTCATACTGGCAAATGAGAGATCAGCCGAGGATCCGGCTTTCGCAAAGTATTTTCGAATCGTTGAGCACACCGCAGATTGTTCCTTCTCGTCCTTAGAAGAGGCATTGGCGTTCTTGAAATCTCTCGATCAGGGAGCAGCCAAGCGCGAGTGAGTTAAGGTCAAAGACGGCCAATCTGGACAAAACGTCATCTCGCATGATCAAAAGCCTAGAGTGAAGGCAAGTGCCGATGAGTTCTCCGGATAAGCTTTGGTGGTGCAGGACTTGCGGGGTGCCGCTTCTCAGAAGCACGTGTGAGAACTGTGGTGAGCCGGGCATCAGGATATGCTCAGACGCCAAACCTATGTTCGAGCAGGAGAGCAGATTCCTTGAAGCAGAGACGGGCATAGTGTTGCGCGCACATGGTTGGGAACAAGGGCTGTGGATGAGGCGTAGAACAGTCTGGCTAAACGGGTATCGTGTCCTACAGCTCTCTGCGAAGGGTAAACCAGATGTAGTCAAAGAATATCCAAGCAGCCTCGCTTTGACTTGCCAGCTTCCTTTGGTGAGATCCGAAACATTGTACAATGCAAATAAATCATCTCTAGATGAGCTTGAAGAAGAAGCGGTGTCATTCATTAGGGACATAGTGGATAGTTATCCTTCTAGGACGCCTGTCGTCTCGTTCAGCGGAGGGAAGGACAGTACAGTGGTTTCTCACATTGTAAGAAGAGCCCTTGGGCCCAACGAAATCCTACACATATTCGGCAACACAACTATGGAGTATCCCGATACTCTCGAGTACATTGCAGGCTTTAGACGAAGGAACCCTACAATTCCGTTCCTAGAGAACTCAAGCGATGTGAATTTCCTTGATATGTGCAGGCTGATAGGTCCGCCCAGTAGAATAAACGCCTGGTGTTGCAGCGTGTTCAAGGCTAGCCCTATAGCTGCCATGGTCAGCAACATCAACGGACAGAGCGGTATCATCAGCTTTGAAGGTATTAGGAGGAGAGAATCTCACCGGCGAAGGAATCGCGATAGAACCTATTGGAATAAGAAAGTCGTTCGCCAGTTGTCGGCATATCCTATATTGGACTGGCGAGAGGTCGAAATATGGCTCTTCATACTGGGCAAGGGCCTCGATTTCAATATGGCATACCGAAAGGGATTTGCGCGTGTAGGTTGTATGCATTGCCCAAACAATGTCCCTTCTAGTGAGTACCTGATTCAAAGGTACTATCCTTCCGAGGTGCGATCCTGGCTCGACTTCCTTCGGGGGTATGCGAAGGGAATTCGCAAGGAGGACATCTCCGAGTATGTCTTGTCTGGCGCGTGGAAGATGAGAGTCGGGAAAAGCAACGGACAAAGCCCGGTCTATGTCAGAAAGGTTCCTTGCCTCAGGAATCAGAACGCGATGCACTTCATCTTGGATAAGGAAGTAGATGATACCCTGGTTGAGCGATTCAAGCCTTTCGGAAACCTTGAGGTCTTCAACGATGATGTAAGCTTTGGCTTCGTGGTTAGTGATTCCATGACCGACAAAGCTCTGTTCATGGTCAGGCTGGTAAGAGACATCGATCTGTTGGCCAGAGAAAGTACGATCGATCCTGCTTGGAATCTAAGCAAGCAATTCATCTGTGTTGACTTGCTAACCGACCGCGGCCATTTCCGCTTGATGCAGACGATCGAGCGCCAACTCAGGAAACTCCAGGTCTGTGTGCTATGCGGGGCCTGTGCCGGAGTGTGTCCGACAAGTGCTATTCAAATCAATCCACGGTTCAGAATCGATGCGGCAAGATGCGTGCATTGTGGCCGATGTTTGAGCACACGATACATCAAAGCGGGATGCGTCAGCTTGAATTCCCAACAGCAGGCTAGAGGGTATTCGGGTGTCGATAGGCTTTAGCAAGACGTTTGGTCTAGACAGGGAGATTGTCTCTGCAGCATTGACGGAGTTTGCAAGGGAGCCCACGCTGTCTAGAGCAGAGCTCATGAAAGCGTTGGGTGTGGGCAGCCAGAAGGCAGAGGCTGCAGTCTTGTGGCTTGGTAAGCTCGGAATACGTGATAACAAGGAACACCAACTCACGCGCGTAGGAAGCCTTCTGGTTCAGTATGATCCACATCTTGATGACGACGTTACGCTCTGGCTCTTGCATTATCAACTCGCAAGCAATCCTGACGCAGAAGTCTGGTACTTGCTTACTAATGAGTTCCTGCCTAACCATAGTGAGTTCCGTTATGCGGATGCGGTTAACTTTCTGGTCTCCAAGGGTATCCGTAGTGTCAAGGATAAGCATTTGAGGGCAGATGTTTCCATTTTTCTAAGATCATTCACATCCGAGGAGGCATTGGGGCGAACAGGACTTGTTGAGCAGCGGGCAGGCCACAGAAATATCTCGCAGGCGGTATTCTGCAAGAAGCCTCCACTTGAGATTTCACCGTATCTTGCCGGATATGTGATGTTCAACCAGAGATTGAAGGAGTCTCCCAGCCTTGTGACAATCACAATTGATGAACTCCTGATGCAAAACGGAAATGTCGGAAAGGTCTTCTGCCTATCGCGCACAATGCTCTATCACCTTCTTAGGCTCACTTCAAGCGCTCAATATGGTGCGCTTACAGAGATCTTCACTACGGCAGGTCTCGACCAGATTGCACTCAGATTTAAGGGAGAGCCTTCCGACATTCTAGAGATGCACTACAGAAACAGGTGGGGAAGTTCACAAGCACCCCTTCTGTCACGGGGTCAAGTATAGGGGCAGGCTAACGATGAGTGGTAAGACCGAACAAAGCACGCTCGTGAGGTTCTCGGGGCGTTTGAAGGAGTACGTGACACAGCCATCAGCGTTTAGGGTGTTTGCCTTAGTTGTTGCGCCAGCGGCAGACAAAGGCGACATAGCTTCAAAGCTAGCCACCGAGTTCAACGGCAAACATGTCGACATACTTGCAGACAAGATATGCGTGCTGCAGCCGGAACTTGGACTCTATTCTCCAGCGAACCTAAAAATGGATATGAGCGCTTGGTCGCGCGAAGCAAACTTCCTCCTCGTTGTCTCGGAGATGGAGGCTGTGCTTGACACCTGGAATAGGCAGCAACAGCAGGGATTCTTTAAGATGCTTGCAAGGTGGCGGACGAATACCCCGGTACTCATGATAGTTTCACTGAATCTACCTTTTGAGGAATTGCTTGGTGAGGGCAGGGTTTTCAGACTGGAATGAAGGGGTTGAAGATGCTTAGCCGGATTATTAAGGTCAAGGGTGGTTTCATCCGGGCTGTGAGAATAAGCGAAGATTTCTTCGATGATGAACTCAACAAGGCAAAGCTGGAAAGCTACTTCCCCAACCCTAGCGCTAGGGAGGCTCTCTACTCCATTAGTCAGGGCCTGCATCCGACCTCCACGCAGCGTGTCCACTTGGTAAGTGGAACGTACGGGAGTGGCAAATCCCACTTTGGCCTCGTTCTGGCGAATTACGTGACCCGAAATAGCAATTCGCCAGAACTAGAGATGCTGTTTCATAGACTGAGGGAGAAGGAACCCGAATGGGCAGCTGAGATCTACACCATTCGAAACACTGACCGGCCTTACCTGCCTGTTTTGCTTGAGAGTTACGACCTAGACGGTGCCGAACATGCCCTTTTGAAAGGTCTCAGAGAGGCTCTGGTTGATACGAGAAGAGCCAAGTTGTCCGAGGAATTGTTGCATACGTCGTATCAGAGCGCAGTGGATAAGATTGAGGAGTGGAAGAGCAAGAAATCAGAGTTCTATGATGAGCTAGGACAGCTTCTGCAGAATGAAGGCGGCACCGTCGATACCAT
>CAYUAM010000015.1:0-16210 GCA_964442805.1 uncultured Anaerolineales bacterium
GATGACGTTTTGGGGGCTCCGGCGGCGCACCCGAGGACCAAAGAGGATCCGCTCCGCGGGCTGGCAAAAGTTACAGTTGTAGCGGCAGCCCCGGCCGGCGATGATGGTGAGGAAGGGAGGGGGCAACTCGGGGACGAAGGGCACCTCCGGCGAATCCAAGGAGTAGCCGTAGCGTCGCCACTCCTGGAGGAAAAGGTCTCGGTCCACGAAGGGCAAGGAATCGAGGTCGGGCCGCTCCCCCTGCAGGATGCGCTCCTGGGGGGGCAGACCATCACGGACGGCTTTAAGCAGACGGGAGAAGGTTATCTCCCCTTCCTGGGTGACGATGTAATCGATCTGGGGGTTCTGGGCCACCTCCTCGGTGAGGAGGGTGGGGTGAGGGCCGCCCACTACGGTGACGATCTGGGGGTCAGCCTCTTTCACTACCTCGATGGAGCGCATGGCGGGGTTATAATCCACGCTCATCATAGTTACCCCCACCACCTGAGGTCGGCGGGCCCTTATCTCCGCCCGCAGGTCGTCCCAGCCGGAGAGGGCCCGCAGGTCGATGAGGTCGCACGGGAAGCCCTGGGCCTTGGCCGCCGAGGAGAGGTGGGCCAAGCCGTGAGAGATCCAGCCTGCCTCCATCCCCTTCCCCAGGGAGTCAAAGCCGTAGCCGGCGATGCCGGGATAGATGAGGGTCGTCCGCACCCTCGCCCCTCCCTATTTCTTCTTCCTTTGCCAGCGAGTTTTCTCCAAGAGTTTGCGATGCTTGTGCTTGGCCATCTTCCCTTTGCGCCACTTCTTTACGTTAGGCACCGGTCAACCTCTCTAAAGTATCCCTACCTTGCTGTAGTCTCCCAGGGTCATCTTGTAGGCCCGAGGCTTCTTGGGAGAGCGGGTGATCTCCACCCTCCGCCCGATGAGGCTATCCTCGATGCGGTGGTCTATGTCCGTAATGCGGCTGTCTTCCATGACGATGCAATGTTCCAGTTCCGCCCCCTCGATGGTCACGTGATGAGAGATGGAGGTGAAGGGGCCGATATAGGAGTTCACGATGCGGCTCTCCTCTCCGATGATGGCTGGGCCGCGGATGACGCTGTTGATGATCTGACACCCTTTCTCCAAGACCACCTTGCCGTTCACCTGGGAATCGGCGTCCACGAAGCCCTCATTGCGGGGCGCTATGCCCTCCAGGACGAGGCGGTTAGCCTCCAGGAGGTCTTCCATCTTTCCGGTGTCTATCCACCAACCCTGGTGGATATAGGGATAAACCTTATACCCCTTGTCGATGAGGTATTGGATGGCGTCGGTGATTTCCAACTCCCCTCGCCAGGAGGGCTGGATCTTTTTGACCGCCTCGAAGATATGATGGTCGAACATATAGATGCCCACCAGAGCCAGGTTGCTAGGGGGCTCTTTGGGTTTCTCCACCAGGCGGACCACTTGTCCTTCCTTCAATTCGGCCACCCCATATTGTTGAGGGTTGGCCACCTCCTTGAGGACGATCTGGCAGTTCCAGTCGCTCCTCTCGAAACCCTCTACCAGAGGAACGATGCCTCCCTCTATGACATTATCTCCCAGGAACATGACGAACCGTTCCTGCCCCAAGAAGCCTTCTGATATCTTCACCGCGTGGGCCAGCCCCAAGGGCGCTTCTTGCCGGATATAGGCGACCTGGGCCCCCCAAAGGGAGCCATCGCCCACGGCGCCCTCTATCTCCGCCGCCGTGTCGCCCACCACCATGCCGATATCGGTGATGCCAGCAGCCGCCACTGCATCCATGACGCGGAAGAGCACCGGGCGGTTGGCCACGGGGACCAGTTGTTTGGCGCTGGTGAAGGTGATGGGGTAGAGACGGGTTCCCTTGCCCCCAGAGAGGATCAGGGCCTTCATAGGGCTCCCTCGCCCGGGAGGAGCCTTCCTTCCTCCACGATGGTCCTTTCCTCGCCCCCCACGAAGGCCTTGACCGTAGGGCGAAGGACCAAGAAATCGATATGATTGGCCGAACGGTTTCTCCCCCCGGGGAAGCCGGAGTTATCGCCGAAGGCGACATGTATGGTTCCCAGGACCTTCTCCGTCTCCAAAAACTCCTTTACCATGCGGGCCCGGGGGTTCAAACCGATAGCGAACTCGCCGATGATGCTGGCCCCCCTGTCGGTCTGGAGCGATTCCAGGACTCGTTTTAAGACCCGAGGGTCTTGGGATTTCACCTCGTCAGCACGGCCGCGGACGACTTTGATGGTGAGGGGTTTATCTAGCGGTCCGATTCCCCCAATTGCGCCGTCGCAGACCAGGGTTCCTTCCGCCCCATCCTCCACCGGCCCCACCGTCACCTCGCCGGTGGGGAGGTTGAGCCACTTCATCTCCCTCCAGTTGATCTGGGCATCGGTGAAGAACTCCCGGCCGGAGAGATGGAGGGTCAAGTCAGTCCCCCCGGGGCCGGTGATCCTGGCCTTCTCCACCTCTCGCAGGAGGCGCATCAACTCCTGGGAGGCTTGAAGCAGCCCCTTATGTTCCTCCGAGGAGAGGGCTAGTGCTCCCTCCTCGAGCATGTCCATGGTGATCCCCGGGCAGTGGCCCAGACGAGAATTCCCATCTCTGGTTTCCAATTTTACCAGCCTGGTGCGGAAGGGGGTCTCCTCCCTTATCCCCCGCAGGAGGTTCAGATATATCTCCGGCTTGAGGGCCAAAAGTTCTTGAAGTTGCTCGGGGGGCTCTTGACGGAGGCCCTCGGCCTTAAGTAGCACCAGTTTGGTCCACAGACCAGCCTCTACCCCTCCTAGGGCGAAGGCTTCCCCCACCCCTTTCCTATCCTCATCGCAGAGGATCATCAGCCTCTCCCCAGGGGTGGCCTCTAGGACGAACTGCAAAGCGTTCTTTGCTGCCTCTGGTGGGTTCATGGTATCTCCTCGCCCAGGAAGTTGCTGGGCCGAGGCTATCTCTCTTCCCCGTAGTAGCGGCGGAGGGTGATATCCATCCTCACATCGTTGAGCACGGCGCCCACCAGGCGAGCGTTCACCTTCTCTAGGAGGGCCCGGGCCCTCTTGACATGCTCTCGCTTAGCCGTGCCGGCCTTGATCACCAGAAGGACCCCGTCCACCTTGGAGGCCAAGACCGCGGCATCGGTCACGGCTATGATGGGCGGAGCGTCGAAGAGGACTATATCCGACCTCTCCTTCAAGGTGGCGATGATCTCCTCCATGCGCCGGGAGCCCAGGAGTTCTGAAGGGTTCGGAGGGAGGGGCCCCGAAGAAAGGAGGAGGAGGCCAGGGACTCCGCTCTCCTGGAGAGGAGGGTTCTGGAAGGCCTCCTCGTCCACCACCATGGTGGTGAGCCCCAGGGAGTTCTTGGCCCCAAAGATCTGGTGTTGGGAAGGGCGACGCAGGTCGCAATCCACCAAAATCACCCTCTTCTCCGCCTGAGCCAAGGTGACGGCCAGGTTGGCCAAGGTGGTCGATTTGCCCTCCTCGGGGCCGGCCGAGGTGACCAGCATGGTCTTGACCGGCTTATCCAGGCTGGAGAACTCCAGGTTAGTGCGCAGGCTGCGGTAGGCCTCGCTGATGGGCGAGCGCGGATCGACTGTGGTTATGAGTCTCCCTCCTTCATTGACCATGGCTTTCCCTCCCCTAACCTCGCTGCTGGCGAAACCACCGCCTCCGGGCTGACCCCCCGCTGGCGGAGATGGTGGGGATGGAGCCCAAGACCGCCACCCCCACATATCGCTCCACCTCCTCGGGGGAGCGGATGGTGTCCGATTCCAGGTATTCCAGGCCGAAGGCCAGGACCCCGCCCAGGAGGGTTCCCAAGATGACCCCTGCTAGAGCCAAGGTCTTGGTCTTGGGCCAATTAATCCAAGCGTATTTGGCGTCCTCCAGGATCAAGATTTCCACGCGGTCCGCGCGATCGATATCCATGGTCCGAGCGGCATGGTACTCCACGAAGTCGTGGGCGAAGGCGCTGGCTATGCTTTGCGCCTCCTGAGGGTTGTAGCGATCCACCTCGATCTTGATGAGGAAATCCTCCGGTATAGGGGCCACGGTGACGCTGGCTAATAGTTTCTCTGTGGTGGTGTCCAACTGCAATTGATCGATGACCGCCTGAGCGCGCTCCGTGGTATGGATCTGGTTGGCGAATTGGCGCAGGAGTTGTCCAGCGGCCAAGACCTGGCCGTAGTCGTATCGGGCCGGTATCACCTGCAGGACAGCGGAGGAACGATAGATGGGCCGCTGAATCTTAGCGAAGACCACGGTGCAGGCCGCGGTCAGCAAGGCCACCAGGATGATGAGCCATCCTCGCTTAAGGAAGACTTTGGCGTACTCTTTCAGTTCCATCTATACCTCGCCTATGATTCTATCACAACCCTGGCTGAGGGGCAAAGGTCAAGGGCGCCGTCGGCGCCAGGGCAATCGCTCCTTCCAGCCAAAGGGTGGTATAGAGCCCAGGACCGGGATCCCCAGTGCTTCCACCTCCTCCGCCTCTCGGATGGAATCGTCCAGGTAGTGGAGGAGGAAAGCCAATCCTAGCCCAGCCAATAGGCCCAGGAGGACCCGGATGGGGAGGTCTAGCCGTTCCCTCAAGGGGACCCCTAGGGGGACCACTTTGGGAGGGTCGATGACGAAGACCTGGGCCCCCGCCGCCCCCAACTGGGCGAAATATTTGGTCTGCTCCTCTTGGAGTGCTCTCACCGCTGCCTGGGCGATGGCCTGGACCTCTTGGGGGTTGGGCCAGGTGATGGTTATGGTGAGGATGCGGTGTTGCTTGGCGGCCACGGTGTAACCTTGGATGGCCCCCGCCGAGACGGTTACCCCCTCCCCCTGCAGCCTCTCGCTCACGTCTTGGGCGAAGGCCTGGCTCTTCACTACCTCGCTGAAGTCGTCGGCGATATATTCGGAGGTGAGTTCGTAATGGTAGAGGTCCTCGCCGGTGAGGGTGGTATCCTGGGGAGGGGCGATGCCGATGGTGACTCGCATGGTGGCCTGATATAGGGATGCAGGAGAGGCGCGGAAGGGTAGGCTGGCCAATAGCACCACCAGGGGCAGGAGGATCACTATCCAGAGGTATCGCATTACTATCTTCCCATATCGACGGAGTTCCATCTCACCTCCTCTCATGCTCAGCCCATTTGGCCTCTATGAACTCCCTCATCTCCCTTCGGAACCGCTCCTCGCTGAACCTCTCGGCGTAGGCTCGGATGGTGGCAGAGTCGAAGTGCCCGCCATCGAACTCCTTGACCGTCTTGGCCAAGGCTTGGGGGGTGGGCTGGGGGAAGAAGGCCCCGGTTACCCCCTCCACCACCGTCTCCAAGGCCCCGCCGCCGGCATAGGCGATGACCGGGCGGCCGCAGGCCATGGCCTCCAAGGGGGTGATGCCGAAATCCTCCTGACCGGGGAAGACGAGGGCCTGGCAACGGGCCAGGTAACGAGCCACCTCCCCATCGGGCAACCAGCCCAGGAATTCGATATTAGCCTTGGCCATACTTTGCAGCCGCTCTCGGTCTCGGCCCTCACCGATGACCAAGAGGGGCAGGCCCAGGTGGTTGAAGGCCTCCACGGCCATATCTATGCGCTTGTAGGGTATGAGGCGAGAGAGGACTAGGAAATAGCCATCTTGGCCCTCAGCAACCGCGAACCTCTCCATATCTAGCGGAGGGTATATGACCACTGAAGGGCGGCCATAAAATTCCTGGATGCGCGAATGGACCTCCCGGGAGATGGCCAGGAAGTGGTCTACCCTATCGGCGGCGGCGCGGTCCCAGCGGCGCAGCCACCCGATGAGAAGGGGGAGAAAGGCTCGCGCCAAGGGTGATATCCCCTCTCGCTTCACATATTCCTCGTAGTTCCATAGAAACCGCGTCGGGGTGAGGCAGTAGCAGATATGCAGGGCACGACCGGTCTTGACCCCGTGGCAGAAGGCGCTCTTGTTGCTGATGACCAGGTCGTACCCGGAGAGGTCGAAGCCTTGGAAGGCCAAGGGGTAGAGGGGAAGGAAGGGCTGATGGTGTCGCTTTATGAAAGGGAGCCGGTCTAGCCAGGAGGGACGGATATCCCACCCCTTCCACACCGGGGGCATAGCCTCCGGCCAGAAGATGCTGGTGTAGATGGGAGCCTCCGGGTAGAGTTCATGGAGGGCGGAGAGCACCTGTTCCGCCCCCCCATATTGATTCAACCAGTCGTGAACGAAGGCGACCTTCAATGCCCTCCTCCAAGTGAAGACAAGTATATCATGAGGAGAGTTGGCCTATCAATCGCCTCAACTCCTCCATCCTAGGCTCTATGCGGGGCGGCTTCGTTGTGGCCATTATGACGCTGTCCACATCTTTGAGCCCGTTGCCGGTAACCAATACCACTACCCACTCCTCCGGCTCTATGAGCCCCTGCTCCAAGGCCCTCTTGAAGCCGGCGTAGCCCGCCGCCCCGGCGGGCTCGGCGAATATGGCTGCCTCCCGCCCTAACTCCCTCATGGCCGCCAATATCTCCTGGTCGCTCACTACGAGAAAACGCCCCCCCGATTCCCTCACCGCCCGCAAGGCCTTGGCCGCATCCCGAGGCACCCCCACCGATATGCTATCGGCGATGGTGCGGGGGACCACCGGCTCAACCGGCTTCCCCCTCTCCCAGGCTCGGGCCAGGGGTGCCGCCCCCTCGGCCTGGACGCCGAAGATCTGGGGCATCCGCTCCAGGAAACTCAAGGCCAGGAGGTCTTTGAAGCCTTTATGGAGGCCGCCGATGATGCAGCCGTCCCCCACGGAGACGAAAACCTTATCCGGCCCTCGCCAGCCGAGTTGTTCCCCTATCTCCAAGGCGGCCGTCTTCTTCCCCTCGGAGAGGTAGGGGTTGTAGGCAGTGTTGCGGGAGTACCAATCGAACTCCTGGGAGGCGGCGAGGCAAAGGTCGAAGGCCTCATCGTAGGTGGCTTCCACCAGGATCACCTGGGCCCCGAAGATTAACATTTGGGCTACCTTGGCCGGAGGGGCGTTCTTGGGGGCGAAGATGACGCTCTTCAGCCCCACGCTGGCTGCCACCCCGGCCAAGGAGGAGGCGGCGTTCCCGGTGGAGGCGCAGGTAATGACCTCCTTACCCAACTCTAGTGCCTTCACCACCCCGATGGCGCTGGCTCGGTCTTTCAGGGAGGCAGTGGGGTTGCGACCATCGTCCTTGAGGTAGAGGTTAGGCAGGCCCAGTCTATCCCCTAGACCACGAGCGTGATAGAGGGGCGTCCAGCCGATCTGAAGCGGGGGGGTGGGGCTGTCCGAGGCTATGGGAAGGAGGGGTTTGTAGCGCCAGATGGAGAGGTCGGGGTTTCGGGCCAGGCCCTCTTTGGTGAGCCGACCCTTTATGAGTTCATAGTCGTAAATGACGTCCAGGATGCCCTCATAGCCGTGCTTGGGGCAGACGCAGAGCACCTCGTCGAGGCCATATTCCTCCCCACAAAGGACGCATTTCAAGCCGATAACGTGATCCACAACCTTACCTCATCCTGGCACTATCCTGGTCCCCATCTGGCCTCGCAGGGCGCGGGCTATGTTCTGCGGGCTGGTGATGAGGGCTTCCCTACCGCCCGCTTCCAGGAAGTCGATCACCGCCTCGATCTTGGGGCCCATGCTCCCCGGGGGAAAATGGCCCTGGGCCAGGTATTTTTTGGCCTGGGAGAGGGTTAAGCGGTCCAGATCCACCTGATCGGGCTGACCATAATTCAGGGCCACCTTCTCCACGGCGGTGGAGATTAGGAATAGGTCGGCCTTGATGCCCGTGGCTAAGAGGCCGGAGGCGTAATCCTTGTCGATGACCGCCTCCACCCCCTTCAAGGAGCCATCCTCCTCTACCACTGGGATGCCCCCACCCCCCACCCCAATGACTATGAAGCCGGCCTCCAAGAGGGCCTGGATGGCCTCCTGCTCCACGATCTTCTTGGGGATGGGGGAGGGGACCACTCGCCGCCAGCCCCGGCCAGCGTCCTCCATGACCTGCCACCCCCGCTCTTGGCGGTATTGTTTGGCTTTGGCCTCGTCGTAAAAGGGGCCGATGGGCTTGGTGGGGTTCTGGAAGGCCGGGTCGCGGGCGTCGACCACCACCTGGGTGACCACCGTGACCACTGGCTTATCTATCCCCCTCCTCCTCAATTCGTTGCCCAAGAGTTGTTGGATCATATAGCCCAAAGCGCCCTGGGTGTCGGCCCCGCAGGAGTCCAAGGGGACGGCATGGAGGACGTGGCTCGACAATTCGGAGCGGAGGAGGATGAAGCCCACTTGGGGCCCATTGCCGTGGGTGATGACCATCTCCCAGCCCTCCTCGATCATGTCGGCTAGGTGGAGGCAAGTCTCCCTGGTAGCAGAGAACTGGTCGGGCACGGTCTGGTGGTCCTTGTCCTTGATCAGGGAGTTGCCGCCGATGGCCACTACCGCCGTTTTGCCCATGATACCCTCCTTGGTTAAGAAGCGACTTCGCTCTGGTTCAACTATATCACCTTAGGTGAAGATGAACAAGAGCCCTCGCCTGGGAGGGCTCCTCAAGAGCAGAGACGTCGCCACTAATTACGTCATTCCGGTGGCGCGTTCGCTTGGATGAACTCTAATATCTTGGCCTCCACCTCGGGTCCTTGGGGCATCTCCAGGGCGAAGGTCCCGTGGCCGTTGCCCTCATAGATGAAGAGTTGAGAGAGGGGGGCCGCCTCGCTCAGGAGCCTGGTATTCGCCGTGGCCGGGTCGGCCTCTGCGCCCAGGAAGAGCGCGGGCATGGCCAAAGCCTCTGCCTCTGACAACTCCACTTTTAAACCGCGAAAACTAAGGGGGCTCGACCAGACCACGATGGCGGAGATATCTGGGTCGGCCGCAGCCACCTTCACCGTGGCCGCGCCGCCCATGCTGGCCCCCACCAATACTACCTTCACCGCCCCCTTTTCCCGCGCGAAGGCCACCGCGCCCCGAAGGTCTTTATCTATTTGATCTACCTGCACCTGTCCCCCGGACTGGCCATAGCCTCGGAAATCGTAGGCGAGGACCAGGTAGCCCCAATCGGCCACCTTCTGGGCCAGGTCAGCCCAACTAGTCTGGTCGGTAGGGAACATGTGGGAGAGGACCACCGCTACTCGGCCGGAGCCGTAGAGGGTCCCGCTGAGGGTGATTCCGTCCTCGGACTGGAAGGTGACGGCCCTCGGCCCTAGGGGCAATGAAGGGGTAGGGGCCAGCGATTCCGTCGGTTGTGGGGTGGCCGTGGGAGAGATGAGGGTGGGCGTGGCCGCGATGGGAGTAGGGGAGGCGAGGGGAGTCGGTGCGGCCACTGGCGCGCCGCAGGCTACCAGGAAAAGGATGGTAAATATGATGGGAATAAGCGACTTGACCCTCACTTTCACCTCTCGAGAATACTATACCACTAGGGTTGGATGGGAGCAAGGGGTTTAACCGAAGAATTTGGTGATCTGAGCCGCCAGGATCAGCCCGATGGTGGGCAAGGCTAAGAGGTCATGGCCCACCCCGGGCAGGATGGTCACTGGCCAGCGGGAGCGAGCCTTCCTGAGGGCGCCCGGGAGGCCCCGGCGTACTACCCAATCGCGCTCTCCCACCAGCACCACCCCCTCGATCTCCAGCAGGGTGTCGGTCAGGTCACCCTGTTGGGCCAAACCTTTGAGGGAGGCAGCCAAAGCGGCCATCCTCTGGCGGAGGGGCCTCATTAGCGGTTGCAGAGGGGTGCTCAGCCAGCGGCCGGCGTTTATGGCGGCGGCGGACAGATGACAGCCGAAGGTAAAGAGGCGGCTCTCGGTGATGGCCCGCGCCGGGGAGAGGGCTATCACCGCCAAGCGGGGCAACTTCCCCTTTAGGGATCTCTTGGCGGTAAGGCTGCCGAACTCCCAGGCTGCCGCTGCCCCTATCGAATGGCCGATGACGACGATCCTCTTCCCGTCCCAGAGACCTAAGGCCCGCAGGGTCTCCTCTAACTGTTGGGCGTAATGTCCAGGGGTTATGCCCTCTTGAGAGTGGGGGCTCAGTTCTGAGCCATCGTTGCCCAGGCCAGCCAGGGCTAGCCCCACCGCTTTCTTCCCTCGTTCCCAAAGGGAGCGCATGACTTGGCTGGCTATGCCCTCCGGCGCGCTAGCCTCGCCATGGAGGCCCCAGGACCACCGTCCTCCCCCCAGGCCATGGAGGAAGACCACCACCATCTCGCTTTCCTCCAGTGTTCGCTTGAACCCCCTCCCCTCAGGGGGGAGGATGAGGGTGGCGGGGGCCTTAATTAAGCCGGTGCTCGCCTCGAAACGCCCCCTTTGAGGGGGGCTCAAAATCTCCAGTACATCTATATCCATCAAGAACGGCTTCAAAGGCCTTTTCTTAGCCTCCTTCGTAGCCTTGAACTATCAAAAAGCGAAAGCCTAACCCTAAGGCCTTCGCTCCATCCTCTCCAGGGCCTGTATCAGACTATCCTGATTTATAAATATAAGCGAGCCTCCTCGAAAAGTCAATCACCCCTTTGGGCTACTCCTCTTGTTCACCTCCAGTTCATCCAGTGCCCAGAAATCGCAGTTGGATACCATGACCACCTTGGTTTCCTAATGGCCCTCCCGCACATGCTTGCGACAGTGGCCCTGGCGCAGTTCAAAGAAGGGGTGAAGGAGAGGCTCTTAGAGCATACGCCGCGGCCGATATTGGATAGCCTCGGCCAAATGGCTGGTGGTTATCCTCTCTTCCCCAGCCAGGTCCGCTATGGTGCGAGCCAACTTCAGAATGCGATGGAAGGCCCGGGCGCTCATCTGGAGTTGATACATGGCCGAGCGCAGGAGGCTCCTACCCGCCTCATCGAGGGGACAATACTCACGTATTTCCGCTGGCCCCATGTCGGCGTTGCAGGTGAGGCGAGTCCCGGCGAAGCGTCGACGCTGCCTCTCCCGGGCTATCTCCACCCGAGCCCTGATCGACTCCGAGTTCTCCAGAGGCGTATCGCTGGCCAGTTTATCGTACTCCACCCGGGGGACCTCCACATGGATATCGATCCGGTCTAGGAGGGGCCCGGAGATGCGCTTTTGGTAACGGATGACGATGGACGGGCTGCAGGTGCACTGTTTCACTGGGTCGCCATAATAGCCGCAGGGGCAAGGGTTCATGGCCGCCACTAGCATGAAATTGGCCGGAAAGGTCAGGGTGGTCTTGGCTCGGCTGATGGTCACCACGCGGTCCTCCATGGGCTGTCGCATCACCTCCAGCACCCGATGGCCGAACTCTGGCAACTCATCCAGGAAGAGGACCCCGTGATGGGCCAGGCTTATCTCCCCTGGCTTGGGCCAGGTCCCTCCCCCCACCAGCCCAGCGTGGCTGATGGTATGATGGGGAGAGCGGAAAGGCCTCTGAGTGACGAGGGGAGTGTTAGGGGGCAGTAGGCCCCCCACGCTGTATATCTTGGTCACCTCCAGGGCCTCCTGGAGGGCCATGGTGGGGAGGATGGTGGGTAGGGCTCGAGCCAAGAGGGTCTTTCCCGCCCCCGGCGGTCCGCTCATGAGCAGGTTATGGCCTCCGGCCGCGGCTACCTCTAGGGCCCGTTTCACGTGTTCCTGACCCCTTATGTGAGCGAAATCGATGGAATACTCTGGCCTCTTAGAGGCTAATAGGGAGGGGTCGGGTTGGTAGGGGGAGATCTTCTCTTCTCCCTGGAGGTGCTTGACCAACTGGACTAGGCTCTCCGCGGGGATGACGTGGATCCTCTCCACCAGGGCTGCCTCCGGGGCATCGACGGCGGGGACGTAGATTCGCTCATGGCCGGAGTCTCGGGCGGCCATGGTCATGGGGAGGACGCCATCGACATGGCAAACCTTTCCATCCAGGGACAACTCTCCCACGAAGAGGGAGGCCCGCATATCCTCGGTCATGGGTTGGGTGGCGTTGAGGAGGCCTATGGCGATGGGGAGGTCATAAGCCGGCCCCTCCTTGGGGAGGTCGGCGGGGGCCAGGTTCACGGTGAGCCGCTTCATGGGGAAGGGGAAGCCGGAGTTTTTGATGGCTGCCCTAACCCGCTCTCGGGACTCCTGTACGGCCTTATCGGGGAGGCCCACGATGGTGAAGGAAGGAAGGCCAGGGGATATATCCACCTCCACCTGGACCGTGGCCCCTTCCAGCCCCACCAGGGCACAACTCGTCACCTTGGCCAGCATATCAGGGGCAAGTGTAGCATAAAGTAGTTGGGGCCGCAATCAGAAAACGTCCGCCTCTTCCGAGGGGGATGGGAAGGCTTGTTTTTGATTCCTTGGCTTACGTGCAAATGACGAGTTAGAAGTGAAGAGAATGCTCACATCGCAGTATCGTTGCAATAGCGCATCGAGGTCACTCTGTAGGGAACAGCGAGCCGACAGGAAATGCGTGCCCTCAGAGGTTACTCAACGGCAGCAAGGTGAGCTGTGACTCCGCCCACCCATGATTTGGCTCGCTACGAGGCTACGCCCGCAGACGGGGTTGAACTCTAGCGTCTAATCGGTCAGCCACCATCTCCGGCCGTCGTTGGCTCCGAGAGTAGCGTGGGCTTCTTATCCCGAAAGTACCAGATGATGCCCAGCGAGAGCAGGGCAAAGATAAAGACCACCCCCTCGGTCAACAATAGGTTCTCATAGGCGGCTTGCAGGCCCAAAGTAGCGAAGTCTATCAGGGCGTGATAGAGCATAGCCAGGAAGAGATAGCCGATGGAGCGGCGCACAAAGACCTGGAACACCAGGACGGCTAGGCTGATTTGTAGGATTATAGCAAAGATCCGCTCTAAACCGCCCAAGAGGTAGACATACCAGGCAACCTCGGTGCCCCCGGATAGTTCTGGGGGCAACAGGTTAGGGGCGAAGGCAGATAGGACAGCCAAAGTGGTAGCCAACAGCCCCACAAGGATTGATTCTGCGCCGCCATGCCCCGCTCCGTAAAGCAGCGCCGCCGGCCAGGTGCGGTTATCCCTCATCGTCCGGGTGAAGCGAAAGCCCAGGTAGCGGGCGATCTCTTCGCCAAAACCGGCGGTTAGGCCAGCGACAAGAGCGCCCAGCAATGGACGGCCCTTCAGCCCTAGGTTGAAGATGGCCACGCCTCCAGCGATGGGCAACTCGATGATCTGGCTAACGATGAAGAACAGCACCCCGATGAGGAAGATGCGCCAGCGCAGCCCGAATCCTCTGACCAGAAAGTAGCCCAGGGCGATGGGAAAAAGCAATTGAATGGCTACTTCGATGCTCAGCATTGACCAGTTCATAACCCAAGCCTCCCTTTTTGCTAGTCGCAAGAGTATGTCTATACCACAAAGGAGAGTTGTTGTCAAAGTCTCGGTGTTTCTCCTGTCAACTGTGACAGAAAGGCTGGCACAGTGGGAGAAACGATGGGAGAAAGTGCCCTCCTGCCAGCATTGGGAGGAGGGAGTTGCAGGTAGATAAGGGCCAGTTGTCAAAGCGGCCCGCATCGTGTTATATTAATAATGTTAAAATGGAGGCCCAACCCCTGTGTATGTACTGAAACGTCTCTTCGGCTACGTGCGCCCGTACTGGGGACCGCTGGTCGCGGCCGGCATTTTTCTGCTCCTCCAGACCGGCCTGAGTCTGCTCCCACCCCTCCTGCAACGGGACATTGTGGATCAGGTCATCGGTGGCCGCGACCTTTCCCGTCTCGGCACGGTGATCATCGGACTGGTCAGCGTTTATGCTTTGCTGTTCCTCACAGAGGTCGGCGACCAGTACATCCGCCACGCGCTGGGCGCACGCTTCATCTTTGACCTGCGCGTGCGTATCTACGCTTACCTGCAGCGGCTGTCCCTCTCCTTTTTCGAGAGCACCTCCACCGGCGAACTGATGTCGCGGGTGACCAACGACGTCAACGCGCTGGAGCAGTTCGTTACCCATGGTGTCACGCTCACGCTTGTGGACCTGCTGCGCCTGCTGGGGGCGTCGGCGGTACTCCTGGCGCTCGATTGGCGCTTGGCCTTGGTGGTGCTGATCCCGCTGCCGGTCATCGCCCTCGGCCTGCGGCGCTTCAACCAGCACGTGCGGCCCATCTACCGCAGCGTGCGCGACCGGCTGGGTGACATCAACGCCAAACTGGGAGATAACCTGGCCGGCATACGGGTCATCCACGCCTTCGGGCAGGAGGAGGCGGAACTGGGACGCTTCCGCCATACCAGCGAGAATTACTACCGGGAGTCGGTGCGGGCCATTCGGACTTGGTCAACTTTCTTTCCCGCCCTATCCTTCGTGGCCTCTGTGGGAGGCGTGCTGGTGCTAGGCGTCGGCGCGCGGATGGTGGTCAACGGGCAACTGTCGTTGGGAACGCTGGTGGCTTTCCTGTCCTATGTCATTTCCTTCTATGACCCCGTCCGGCGGCTGACGGAGGTGGATAATACCTTCCAGCAAGCCATCGCCGCCGGGGAGCGCATCTTCGAACTATTGGACGAACAGCCAGAGATCCAGGATGCGCCGGACGCGATAGCTTTGGAGAAGGTCGAGGGGGATGTGGTATTCGAAGACGTTCACTTCCGCTACGGCGACGGTAACGAGGTGCTGCATGACGTCGAGTTTCACATGGCCCCCGGCGAGGTGGTGGCGCTGGTTGGCCCCAGCGGGGCGGGGAAGACCAGCATCGCCAACCTGTTATGTCGTTTCCACGACCCTATTCACGGGCGCATCCTGGTTGATGGCCATGACCTGCGAGGTATGCAGATCCGTTCCCTGCGCCGGCACGTGGCTGTGGTGTTGCAAGACACCTTCCTATTCAACACCACCGTGCGCGAGAATCTGCTTTACGGCAAGCCCGATGCCAGCGAGGAGGAGATGGTCGCTGCCGCCAGGGCCGCCTACGCCCACGAGTTCATCGAGCAGCTGCCCCAAGGTTACGACACGGAGATCGGAGAGCGGGGGGTGAAACTGAGCGGCGGGCAGAAGCAGCGGTTGGCGCTGGCGCGCGCCATCCTGGCCGACCCACGCATCCTGATCCTGGACGAGGCTACCTCTTCGGTGGACGCCGAAGCGGAATACATGATCCAACAGGCGCTGGGGGAGGTGCTGAAGGGGCGTACCTCTCTGGTCATAGCCCACCGGCTGAGCACGATCCGCAACGCCGACAAGATCATCGCGCTGGAGGAAGGGCGCATCCGCGAGGTGGGCGACCACCGGGAGTTGCTGTCCCGAGGCGGGCTGTATAGCCAGTTGTATCGGCGGCAGTTGGAACTAGCAATGGGGGAGGTAGAGTAAGGCGCTGAGGGTCATGGTCGCGTCATTTGGAGCCTTATCCGAGAAGAAGGCAACTCAGCGATTCAAATTTCGCCCAAGGACATAGTCTGACTGGTTTTTCGAGTTACTAGCCCAAAGCGATCATCACGTTGGATGCTTTGATGACGGCGTAAACTTCCTTGCCCTTGGTTAGTTCCAGGCCTTCAGCGGAGGCTTTGGTGATTATAGATACGATCTCGATTCCGCCTGGCAGTTCTACGATAACCTCTGTGTTGACAGCGCCGGGCTTGATCTCTTTGACCTTTCCTTTCAAAACATTACGGGCACTGATTTTCATGATTTCCCTCCTCACTTCTGCCTCTTCCTTACAAGCCAAGGAAGGCCTTCCCGTCAGATTTCCTCCCTCCAGAGCGGCCTAGTTAAACAGGTGGGGCCACCGCTCCCCTTTAGCGAGATCTCCCCTCCCTCATATTCCCAAACCTCACAGCCGGCCTCCTCCAGGCGCATTTTGGTTATGGGGTTGCCAGCCAGCATGAGGCAGCGCCGGGGCTCCAAGGCCAAGACGTTGCAGCCCATGGTCTCGAACTCCTCCTCTGGGGTCTCGATCAATTCGAACCCTCGGGCCAAGAGTTCCTGGCGAAGGGGTATGGGCAGCAAGGGGGAGAAGACCACGGCTAGGTCCCGATCCAAGAGGCTGATGAGGGAGAGGAGGTGGAAGACGGAGTCCGCCCCCCTCCAGTGGGGCAGGTCCACCTCCATGATCTCCACGCCCTTGCCGGAGAGGAGATTGCGTAGTTGGGCTATTCCTTCCTGGTTGGTCCGATAGGAGCGTGCTACCACCAAGGTAGAGGGATCGAGCCAGAATAGGTCTCCCCCCTCCATGCTTCCGGGCTCTCTCACTTCCCCTAGGACCGGTATCCCCAAGCGGGTCAACTCCTCGGCCATGGCCCTCCCTTCCTCCCCACGGGCCTCCTTGCCCAATCGGAAGGTTATGGCCCCCTCGTTGACCATTAAGGCCGGATCGTAAGGATAGAGGGAATCGAGCCCCGTCCTTTCGTCGGCAGGC
>CAYUAM010000016.1:0-15361 GCA_964442805.1 uncultured Anaerolineales bacterium
GGAGGCGAGCCTAGCGGCTTATATGCATGCGCATGATGACGTGGACGAATTCGTCCCCTCCCACCGGCCTGAAGACGCCGGGGCTGGAGGAGGTGTTGGTCTCCAAGGCTACCTGGGCCGAATCGATGACGCTTAGAACATCTATGAGGTAGCGAGCGTTGAAGGCTACCTCCATGGCCTGGCCCTCCACAGTGGCGTCGATCTCGTCCACATTATCGCCCACCTCGGCCGCGGCCGCGGCCAGGACTATCCGCCCCGGCTCCCCCTCTCCCGGCGATATCTGGACGCGCACGATGTTGGCCGCATCTCGGGCGAAGAGGAGGGCGATCTTGGCCGCGCGCAGGAAATCTTGCCGGCTCACCAGTGTGCGGGTATTGTAACTGGTGGGGATGATCTGCCGGTAGTCGGGGAAATTCCCCTGGATCAGTTGGGAGATTAACTCGATGGGGCCACCCAACTCCCCTCCGGAGAGGTGGAAGAGGGCCTGATTCCGCCCGGGGGCCACCATCATCTCCACCGGCTCCCCCTCGCTGGTTACCCGCCCCAGTTCTTGCAGGGCCCGGGCGGGGATGATGACCTGGAAGGTCTCCTCCACCGGCACCTCCAGGGAGGCGGAACGGACGGAGAGGCGGAAGCCATCGGCGGCAGCGAAGGTTAGGCGCGCCCCTTCGAACTCGGCCAGGACGCCGGTGAGGATGGGGCGACTCTCGTCGGTGGCGGCAGCGAAGGTTACCTGCTCGATCATGCGCCGCAACTCTCGAGGATCTATAGTTATCTTTTTGTCCCCGGTGGCCGTGGGGATGAGGGGGAACTCTTGAGCGTCGATGACCTTTATATTGGCCTCGGTGCGAGCGCAGGCCAAATGCATGGTCTGGGTGCGAGTGATCAATTCCAGATCGACCTTCTCCGGGGGGAGGGAGTTGACGAAATCTACCAAAAGGCGTGCCGGCACGGTGGTGGCTCCCTCCTCCTCCACCTTGGCCCCGATCCAGCAACTGATGCTGGTGGATAGATCGGTGGCCGCCAGTTTCAACTGGGAACGTTCGGTGGCCAGGAGCACGTTGTGTAATACTGGCAGGACGCTCCTGGCGCTCACCGCCCGTCCCACGATGGCCAACCCCCTAGCCAGATTCTCTTGTAAGCAGGAGACTTTCACCTTCCGACCTCCTCCCTGAAATCGAATCCAGTATACAACATCTGGTCAACTATTTCAACCCTGGCGAAGGTCATAAACCCCCTCCTCCGCTTTCCACTCCCGCCCACAATGACGGCAGGTGAGGAACGCTTCCCTCTCTTCTAGGCTCCCCTGACAAATAGGACAGAGAAAGGGGCTGCCCTCCGTGGTGCTCCCCTCCTTCTGGGCGCGGGCGGCCACGAAGATGCTGGGGCCCAGTTTGAGGCGCCCCCCCACCACTTGAAGGGAGCCATCGAGGCGAGCCAAGAGGCGAGGGGAGAGGAGCCTCTTAAGGGGAGGCCAGCGGAACTGGGAGACCGATAACTCTCCCTCCACGGCGAAGCCGGCCTCTTCCAGGCGGGCGCTCATGTAGGCCGGGTGGAAGTTGAAATGCATCTCCATATATTCCACCGGCTCCAAGGAGAAGGGCCTCTTGCGGGAGCGGCCCGCCAGATAGCGGAGGATCTCCTTTAAGTTCCTCTTGTTGGCGTACTCCAGGATGTAACTCCCCTGGGGCTTCAATATGCGGTGGATCTCCCGCAAGGCGTCGGGGATATGAGATAGGTGATGAAGGACCCGCACCGTCACCGCCACATCGAAGGTCGAATCGGCCAAAGGCAGTTGGTAGATATCGGCGGCCAGGTAGGTGAAGCCTTCTCCCAACCTCTTGGACGCCTCTAGCAACTGGGATTTGGCGTAATCAACCAGCACCACCCGCCCATAACCGCGGTATAGGTCGGCCCAGCGGCCGAAACCGGCCCCCACTTCCACCAAGAGGTCGCCTCGGGGGTGCAAGAGTCGCCCCATGGCTATCCGCTCCGCGGCCTCCTCGTACTCCCGGCCCCGCCAGAAGGCTTTATAGTCGCTCCCCTCGTAGTCGCAAATGGGGTGTTTCACGTGAAACTCATCCCCCTATCAGGAGGTCGTAGAGCGCTCCCAATTCCTCCTCGGAGTAGAAATGGATGATCAACCTTCCCCCCTTGCCCGCTCGCTTTAGGACCACCTTAGTGCCCAGGGCGCGGCGGAATTCCTCTTCCAGGGCCAGGTCCTCTGGGGCCCTGGCTGCTGGGGGCGGAGGTCCTTCTAACCAGCGGCGGATCAACCCCTCCGTCTGCCGCACGTTCAAGCCCTTGGCCAGGACCTCCCTCAGGGCCCGCTCTTGTCCTTCCCCTTCCAGCCGCAGGAGGGCCCGAGCGTGGCCCTCGCTGATCTGGCCGGAGAGGAGGGCCCTCTTGGCCGCCTGCGACAGCCGCAGGAGGCGTAGGGTGTTAGCCACGGTGCTCCGGTCCTTGCCCACCCGGCGGGCCACCTCCTCCTGGGTCATCCCGAACTTCTCCGTCAACTCCTGGTAGGCCGAGGCTGCCTCCAGGGGGTTGAGATCCTCCCTTTGCAGGTTCTCCACTAGGGCCAAGGCCAACCCCTCCCCGGGGGCCACCTCCCGCACGATGGCGGGGATGGTAGGCAAGCCGGCCATCTTGGCCGCCCGCCAACGCCTCTCCCCGGCCACGATCTGGTACCCCCTCTCCGTGCGGGTGACGATGATGGGCTGGATCAGGCCGTTCTCCCGGATCGACTCGGCCAATTCCCTCAACCCCTCCTCGTCCAGGGCCACTCGAGGCTGGCTGGGGTTGGGCTCCAAGTTATCTACCCCTATCTCCATGGCTCCCGAAGGGGCCGCCGAGGGAGGGATCAGGGCCTCCAACCCCTTCCCTAATCCGCGCTTTCTGTCTGGCACCTGACACCTCCTTCTCTCTGGGATTGGGCCTCCATCCGTTGTAGGATCTCCAAGGTGAGGGCCTCGTAGGCCAACCCTCCCGCGGAGCGGGGAGCATAACTCACGATCGGTTCCCCATAACTGGGGGCCTCGCTGAGCCGGACGCTCCGGGGGATGATGGTCTTAAAGAGCTTATCGGGGAAATGGCTCCTCACCTCCTCCACCACCTCTTGGGAGAGCCTGGTGCGAGGGGCATACATGGTCATCACCAGGCCGAAGAGGTGGAGGCGAGGGTTCAACCCTCGACGCACCAGTTCGATGGTCTGAAGGAGGTAGGTGAGCCCCTCCAAGGAGAGGTATTCACACTGTACGGGTACGATCACCTCCCGGGCGGCTACCAGGCCGTTGACGGTGAGGAGCCCCAGGCTGGGGGGAGAATCGATGATGATGTAGTCGTAGCGGTCGCTCAGGGGCTGGAGGGCGCCCCGCAATAGATATTCCCTCCTGGGCAAGGAGACCATCTCTATCTGGGCCCCAGCCAAGGCGGTGGTGGAGGGAGCCAAGTCCAGGTGCAACCATCGGGTGAGGAGAACTACCTGGCTGAGAGGGGCGCCCCTGATCAGGCTATCGTAGATGGAGAGGGATACCTGCCTCTTATCCACCCCCAGGCTGCTGGTGGCGTTGGCTTGGGGGTCGATATCCACCAGGAGCACCCGGGCCCCCTGGGCGGCCAGGTAGGCTCCTACATTCACCGCCGTGGTGGTCTTTCCCACCCCCCCCTTCTGATTGGCCAAGGCTAATATCTTAGCCATCTTTCAGGCGCCTCTTGATCTCCTCCCGGCTGGGGATAGCCGCCAAGCCAGGTTTAGCCACGGAGAGGGAAGCGGCCATGGTGGCGAAACGGGCGGCCTCACCAGGGTCCTGGGACTCGGCCAGCCTGACCAGGAAGGCGGCGGCGAAGATATCCCCGGCCCCGGTGGGGTCGACCAGCGGGGTTTCGGGAGGGGCAAAGTGACGCTCCTGGCCCCCATAGTAAAGGGTAGCCCCTCGCTCCCCGCGAGTGACTACGGCCAGGGCCGCCAGCCCTAACTGATCCTGGAGGGCGCTGGCCTCCCCAGTCAGGTCCTCCTCGCTCACCATGAGGACCACGCGGGGCAGGATCCTCTCCGCCCCCTCCCACCTCCGGGGAAGGATGCGCCCCTCCTCGTCCCAGCGTCTCAACCAGCCTTGGGGGGCAACCCCGATCAAGGAACGGGGGAAAAGCCAGACCATCTCCTCCTCCAACTCCTGGGCCACTGGCCCCAGATGAACGATGGCGCTCCCCCGCCATGGAAGGGGGATGGTCTCTCCCCTTATAGGCTCGGCCCGAGCGTAGATGAATTGGGTGCGTCCCTCCTCCCCATATATGTTCCTGAAGGTGGTGGTGACCGGCGAAGGGAGGCAGAGCAACTCTATCCCCTCGAATAAGGAGCGATCCATATCCGGCCCGGCGCTGGTGACCACGCCCACCCTTCGCCCTAGCCCCTTGGCGGTGAGAGCCGCATAGGCCACTCCGCCCCAGGCGTAGCCCTCCGCTAATAGGTCCTTGGTGAGATGGCCGATGGCTAAATAATCGAGGGGCCTCGCCCCCACCTCAGGATGAACCCTTGGGGAGGATGACCACTTTGCGATGCTCTCCCTCCCCCACGCTCTCAGTGGTAACGGTGGCGTGGTCGCGGAGGGCCAGATGGATGATGCGCCTTTCGTGGGGGGGCATGGGCTCCAAGGAGACGGCCTGTCCCAAAAGGATGGCCCTCTCCGCCATGCGATGGGCCAGGTCAGAGAGGGCGAGTTCTCGCCGCTTCTTGTAACTCCCCACGTCGACCACGATATTGGCCCACCTCTGGAGGCGATGACAGGCGATGAGGCGAGTCATATATTGGAGGGCTTGAAGGGTCTCCCCCCGTCGACCGATGAGGATACCCAAGTCAGGTCCGGTGACATCCAGAATCAGGGAAGAGTCCCCCTCTGGTAAGGGGCTTTCCTCTCGACGAAGGCTCACCTGAGCCTGGATGCCCATACCCAAAAGGAGCCCTTCTAGGCTCTCTCGGGCCACCCGAGCCACCTCGTCTTCCTCCAGTGGCGGGCGGCGGGTCACCCTCACTCGGGCTTCTTGGGCTCCTAAACCGAGGAGACGACGGCCTCCCTGGCTCAGGACCTGGATCTCCACCTCCTCCTCGGTGGCCCCCAAGGCGGCCAGGGCCTTCTCCTTGGCCTCCTCCACGCTACTGCCGCTTGCCTCGACGCTTCTTCTTTCCTCGTTGTTCTCCATCTTCCTCCCTAGGGGCTTCACCCTTGGCCATGAGGGGGCGCAGGCCCCCCCAGCCGGTGGTCAAATATTGCTGGATCAAGCCTAAGAGCCCGGAGACGACCCAATAGATGGCCAAGCCAGAGGAGACTTGCAGGGTGAAGAAACCGAACATGAGGGGCATCATTATCTGCATGCTCCGATTCATGGAGGCCTGCTGAGGGTCGGCGGAGGGAACGGTGGTCATCTTCTGTTGTATCCAAAAGGTCACCACCACCAAAATGGCCAATATAGGGACGTTGAGGGGCATAGGAAGGGAGGGAAAGAGGCCCGGATCAGGCTGGGCCAGGTTCAGCCACAAGAATCGGCTATTGAGGGGGATGGCCAGGCGAGTAAGGTTGTAGAGGAAGGGGACCTCTTGGTAGAGGTGCTGGGAGAGGGTTATCAGCTGCTCTGGGGTCTCCCCCACCACCTGATAGATGGCCTGGTAGAGCCCGATCCATACCGGCATCTGGACCAACATGGGCAAACAGCCCCCCGCAGGGTTGATGCCATGCTCTTTATACAGTTTCATGGTCTCTTGGCTAAGTTTCTCCCTGTCCTTGGCGTATTTCTTCTGCAAGGCCTGGAGCTGGGGGCCCAGTTCCTGCATGGCTTTCATCGATTTGAGTTGTTGTTGGTTCAAAGGGTAGGTGATGAGACGTATTAGGACGGTGAGCCCCACTATGGCCAGGGCGAAGTTGTTGAAGAGCAAGCGATAGAGGAGCACCAGGATATTGATCATGGGATCCAGGAAAACGAGAGTCCACAGTTGGCCGACCATCACTTATCCCTCTCGAACTCCCATAAGAGTTTCCCTCCTTGGGGCTCCAAGGCATAAACCTTGCCGTTGTAGGCGCTGAAATAGATGACCCCTGACCCTGCTGCTAAGTCTGAGTAGACCGCCCCCAAAACCCCTTCCTGGGGGAAGCGCCACCTCAGGGTCCCGTTCTCGGCATCGAGGGCGTAGATCTGGCCTTCCCCGGAGCCGAAGATGACCAAGCCCTCGACCACCAGGGGAGCGGAGCGGATGCTCCCTCCACTTTCAAAATCCCATATCTTCGCGCCGCTTTTGGCTTCCAGAGCGTAGAGCCGATGATCCAGGGAGCCGACATAGACCCTGCCCTCATGGACTTTTGGCTCCGACCAGACCCAGTTTTCGGTCTTGAACTCCCAGACCTTCTCCCCCGTCTGGGCTTCCAGGGCATAGACCTTATGGTCCAGGGAGCCGAAATAGAGGCGGCCATCGGCCAGGCGAGGGATGGAAGAGATCCCCCCGCCGGCCTGAAACTCCCAGGCCTTGCTCCCGCTTTCAGGGTCGAGGGCGTAAAGTTTGCCGTCGAGGGAGCCCACGTAGAGGAGCCCACCGCCAATAGTTGCCCCTCCCCAGATCTGCCGGCCGCTCTGGAACTCCCAGACTTTTCGGCCCTCCTTGGCATCCAGGGCGTAAAGCCGATGGTCGGAGGAGCCCACGTAGAGGAGGTCTCCCGCCAGGAGAGGGGTGGCCACCACTGCCCCCTGGGTGGCGAATTCCCACCTCTTCTCCCCGCTCCCCTCGTCCAGGGCTATGACCTTACCCCCGAAGGTGCCGCAATAAACCAGGCCATTTCCCACTGTAGGGGAGGTGTAGATCCCTATGAGGCTCTTCTCTTCCGTGACTTGGGCTTCCCACCTTTTTTGACCGTTGGCCGCGTCGAGGGCGTAGACTCGCCCTTTAGGGGATCCCACGTAAACGGTTTCCCCTTGGAGGGTAGGGCCCGACCAGCCGGCGGCCGGCACACCCCCCATACATCCCACCAGGAGGAGGGAGAGGAGGGAAAGGAAGATAATCGCTCTGGACATCGGTCTCACCTTTATGGGAGGGGGTCGTACCCTCCTGGATGGAGGGGGTGACAACGGGCCAACCGCCTGATGGCCAACCAGCCCCCTCTAAGAGCCCCATATCTTTCGATGGCTTGGTAAGAGTATTGAGAGCAGGTAGGGGTGAAGCGGCAGGCGGAAGGGAGGAGGGGGGAAATGAAACACTGATATGACCTTATGAGGCCCAGAAAAAGGCTTTTCATCCTTCTTTCCTTAAGAGGCCGGCTTGACTCAGGAGTCCTTCTACCGCCGCCTCTACCTGCCTGAAATCCGCCCCGGCTACTGCGGCCCGAGCCAAGAATATGAGATCGTATCCAGGGGCTATGTGGGGCAACCTCCTCCTCACCGCTTCCCTTACGAGTCGCTTGAGGCGGTTGCGAACCGTAGCCTTCCCTATCCGACGGCTCACGGAGAAGCCGAATCTGCTATGAGATAGACCATTAGGAAGGGCGAAGAGCACCAAAAGGGGATGAGGCCAGGAGGCCCCTTCCTGACGCACCCTCTGAAAATGCCTGTCTTCTCGAAGCCTAAATCTCCTCTCCATATCAAAGGGCCAAACGCTTGCGCCCCTTGAGCCGCCGGGCCTTGAGTACCCTTCGGCCCCCCCTGCTACTCATGCGAGCCAGAAAGCCATGGGTCCTTAGCCGCTTTCTATTCTTAGGCTGATAGGTTCTCTTTGGCATAATCCAATTATACTATCGTTCTTCTCCGCCCGCAAACCACTCGTATAGAACATAGGTTCTATAAATGCGTCTTGGGGAGTAGTTTCTTCAGGCGTGGATTAGCCGTCTCCCCTGGTATCCTCCCTCGCTTGGCCACCGGCTGGCCATCTATGGCCTTTATGTCGGCGGTGAAGTCGATGGGGGGGGCCCCGCTGATGGCGCTCCCCACTCCGAAGGTGTCCACTGGCGCCCCTTCCTCCTTGAATTCCCGTATCCGCTCCGGGGCGATCCCCCCGCTCACTACGATCTTGACCCAGGGGTATCCGGCCTGATCTAACCTGGCCCTCACCTCCTTTACCAAGTCTGGGGTCACCCGTCCCCGCTCCACGGGAGTATCCAGCCTCACCCCCCAAAGCCTCTTTCCCAAGGCCTGGGCCACCCGCAGGCTCTCTTCCGCCTCATCCTTGAAGGTATCCACCAGGGCGATGCGATTGACCTCTGGGGGCATGTAGCGGTCGAAGGCTAGGGTGGCTTTCACCGTATCGCCGAAGGCCAAGACCAGGGCATGAGGGATGGTGCCGGCCGCGGAGAGGCCAAAAAGTTCGGCCCCTGCCGGGGTGGCGCAGCCCGCGCAGCCCCCTACCAGGGCGGCATACTCCATGTAGGCGGACACGGCGGGGTGGACGTGCCGGGCCCCGAAACTGATGACAGGCGTGCCCTCGGCCGCCTCCACGCAACGGCGAGCGGCAGTGGCCCAACCGCTCTCATGGGCCAAGATGCCCAGGAGGGCGGTCTCGTAGAGGCCGAAGGCTCGATAGGGCCCCTTGAGGCGTAGCACCACCTCCTTGGCCGCCATCTCCCCTCCTTCGGAGAGGCCCCAAACCTCGCCTTCCGGAGGGAGGACCCGCTCCAAGAGTGCCAGAACCTCCCTCATGCCACATATGATCCCTTCTCGGTTAGGGAAGAATTCCATGGTAACCTGGGGGTCTAGGCCCTCCGATTTCAGGATATCTTGGGCCCGGAGGAAATATGTATCGGCCGTCCGGCCGGAAAGGATGGCTTTCGTGGGTTCAAACATCTACCCCTCCCCCATGGAGTTCAATTTGGCCCCCAAGATCTTCTCCATGTGTTTGAGGGCGAAGCGGTGAGCCTCTTCATCGAAGGAGGCCACGCAGTCAGTATAGACCTCCACGGGATAGTCTCGGTTGCGGGCATCGGCCACGGTGTGCAGGACGCAGATATCGGCGCAGATGCCGCAAACGATCAACTTATCAGGCTTCAGTTCCTTCAACCTCTCCTCCAAATCAGTACCGAAGAAGGCGCTGTACCTGGTCTTCTCCAACCTCTGGGCGGGATAGTTTGCCAGTTCGGGGATGATTTCCACTTCCTCTGTGCCTTTGATGCAATGGGGAGGAAACATCTGGAACTCCCTATCATCGGGGGCGTGGCTATCCTGGGTGAAGATGATCTTCGCCCCTCGCTTCAGTTGGCTATCCAGGAGGCGACAGATATGAGGGATGATGCGGCGCGCTCCCTCCCCACAATAGAGGGGGGTTCCCTCCTCTAGGAAGCCTCGTTGCATATCGATCACTAGGACTACCTCAGCCATGGAACACCTCGCATATTTTACCCGCCGAGGGCCAAGAGGTCAAATATACCCCCTCTCCTTCAAAGCCTCCCTCACCGCCTGGTGGTCGCTCCAGGGATACTCGGTGGTGCCGAAGCACATTGACCTCTCGTGGCCCTTGCCGGTAATGAGGACTAAATCTCCCTCCTGAGCCATATCTATGGCGAATCGGATGGCCTCCTTCCTATCGCCGATGCGCCAGAAATCGACCTCCTCGCGGCGACCGGCCCTCTGGCAGCCCTGGGCGATCTGGGCCATTATGGCCTCCAGAGGCTCCGTCCGGGGGTCCTCGGCGGTGATGACCACACCGTCGGCTAGCCGCCCGGCGATCTCCCCCATCACCGGCCTTTTGCCCCTATCCCGCAGGCCGGCGCAGCCGAAGACGGAGATGACCCGGCCAGAGGTCAGGAGGCACGCCGTCTCCAAGGCCCGTTCTAAGGAGTTGGGGGTGTGGGCGAAATCTATGATCACCGAAAAGGGTTGCCCAAGGGCTACCTTCTCCATCCGCCCCACCACTCCAGACATGGCCTGGATGCCCTCCTGCATGGCGGAGAAGGGGAGGTCCTGCGATACCCCCACCGCTATGGCGGCCAGGAGGTTCCAAAGGTTGAACTTCCCCACCAGGGGGCTCTCCACGGGGGAATCCCCATCTGGGGTCTGGGTGGTGAAACGGAGCCCGGAAGGGGAGAGGGAGAGGCCCTGGGCCCTTATCTGGGCCTCCTCATGAAGGCCATAGGTTAGATACCGGTCGGCAGGGATCCCTCTAAACCGCTCATAAGAGGGGTCATCCAAGTTCAAGATGGAGACCTTCGGCACCCCCTCTTTGCGCTTCGAGGAGATGAGGCCTTGGAAGAGGCGAGCCTTAGCCTCTTGGTATTCCTGGAAGGTACGATGATAGTCCAAGTGCTCGGGGGTGATATTGGTGAGGACGGCCAGGTCGAAATGGCAGGCCTCCAGGCGGGCTTGGGCCAAGCCGTGGGAGGTGGCCTCCAGCACAGCATACTGACAGCCGACCTCCACCATCCGCGCCAGATACCTTTGCACCTCCAGAGCCTCGGGGGTGGTGGTATGGAGCCCCGTGTCCAGGCGCTCCGGGCCGATGATGGCCTCCACGCTGGTCACCATGCCCGTGGGGTGGCCTGCCGCCTCGAAGATGGAGCGGATGAGGTTACAGGTGGTGGTCTTCCCATCGGTGCCGGTGACCCCGATGAGGCGAAGCCTTTCCGAAGGGAAGCCATGCCAGGCGGCGGCCAGGTAGGCCAGAGCCCGACGAGAGTCGGGCACGGCGATGGTGGGCAGGGGAACATCGGGGAAGGGGACGCCCTCCTCCACCACCAAGGCCACCGCGCCCCGGGCCACAGCCTCAGGGATGAACTGGTGGCCATCGTGCTCCAGCCCCTTGATGGCCACGAAGAGGTAGCCGGGCTCCACCTGCCTGGAGTCGGAGGCCAGGCCGGCGATCTCTACATCTTGCGTGCTGGTCCTAGGCCAGGGGAGGGCAGACTGGAGTTCTCTCAGCCTCATCCCTTCTCCGTTACCGGTTGGGTCGGGAAGAACATCTTGGCCTTTCCCTCGATGAAGACTCAAAGGAGACTCGCATTATCCTTAAAGTATACCACAAAGGGCGGCCCACCCAAACCCTGTCCTCCAGTTCTTGTAGCCTGTTGCACAACATTACGTATGCAAGGACAGTGGTGATAGGGTAGCCCTTATGAGGTGCCGTGAGTCAGGAGAGGAGAGGGGGCTGTTCTTAGTGGCCAAGTTGTCGGTGGCCTTGCAAGCACATTTGCTCTATGGGTCAGCGAAGATCGGTTAAGTAATTGATCTGCCAACAATGGAAGCCGGCAACTGGAGTGGGCCGAGAGGCACACCCGTCTAGCGAAACCTTGCCCGATGTGTGCGGGTATTGACACCATCGGCGTCGCATACTAGCATATTATCTGTCACGCTAGGCGCCTTTCATCTCCTAAGAAAGATCCATGGTGGGGAGGGTTCTGATGAAACGACGATGCTTCTTTGTGGCGATGTCAGTTGTGATGGCCGTGGTGGTTGGTGCAGCGGTGCCTATTGCCAGAGGGGCACCTCGCGAGCAGGCCATGGTGGTCACCAGCACCGCCGATTCTGGCCCTGGCAGCCTGCGAGAGGCGCTGGAGCGAGCCACTCCGGGCACCACCATCACCTTCGACCCTGCCGTCTTCCCACGGGAGAGCCCAGCCACCATCGCGGTCATGTCTGCACTGCCGCAACTGGCGCAAGGCCAGGTGACCATCGACGCCAGCGATGCGGGCGTGATTCTAGACGGCAGGCAACTGCCACCCGGGGAGGCGGTCCCTGGGCTGAGCATCACCTCTAATGGAAACGTCATCCGAGGGTTGCAGATTCTCCATTTCACTGGGAGCGGGGTGGATATTATTGATGGTGCGCAGAACAACCTCATCGGCGGCGCCAGTCTAGGCCAGGGCAACGTGATCAGTGGTAACCATGATGGGGTGAATATAGTCGGTGGTGGCGCGATGTACAACACCGTCATCGGCAACTATATCGGCACCGACGCCTCTGGCATGGCGGCGATGGGCAACGCGATGGCTGGCGTATGGATTGGCGATGGGGCGCAGCATAACGTCATTGGTGGTGCCACGACCGGGGAGCGCAACATCATCAGTGGTAACGGGAACAACGGTGTGGTCATAGGTGGTATAGACACCATGTTCAACACCATCAGCGGCAACTACATCGGTACGGACGCGAGGGGCATGACCGCGCTGGGAAACCAGCGAGGGGTTCATATCGGTGGCGGAGCGCGGCACAATGTAGTCGGCGGAGCAACGGAAGGGGAAAGGAATATCATTAGCGGTAACACCGAAAATGGCCTTGTGATTCAGGACATCGGTACCATGAGCAACATCGTTATCGGCAACTACATCGGCACCGACGCGAGCGGGGAGGCCGCCTTGGGGAACGCACATCGGGGGGTAGGCATCTTTTGGGCGGCCCAGAATAACAGGATAGGAGGGACAACCCCTGGGGAGCGAAACGTCATCAGTGGCAATAGTGCTGAAGGCGTTGGAATCGAAAATGTGGGTACCGATGGCAATAGCGTTATTGGGAACTTCATCGGTACAGATGCTAACGGCTCAGCGGCTTTAGGAAATGGGGGCGGCGTGGCAATTTTCGATGGAGCACAGGGCAATATTATCGGCGGGAATATGGCTGGAGAGGGGAACATCATATCTGGGAATGACAGTAATGGTGTCATGATTAGCGCTAGGAAGACCGTCTTTGCGGCGCGCCAGAACACCGTGAGCGGCAATTACATCGGCACCGATGCTAGTGGCACTGAGCCCTTGGGTAACCTAGGCGATGGAGTCATCATTGACAAGGGTGCTGTGCAGAACATCATCGGTTCAGGGAACATCATCGCCTATAACGGCCAAGACGGTGTGAGGGTGCAGGGCTCTGAAACCTTGGGCAACACCATCACCGCCAACTCCATCTACGACAACGAGGGGTTGGGCATCCAGAACCTGGAGGGCGGCAACGCTGAACTACCCCCACCTACAGTCACCTATGTTGGCAGTCGGCTCGTCAGAGGCACCGCCCCACCTAAGGCTACCGTGGAGATCTTCTCCGATGAGGAGGACCAGGGGCGGGTCTTTGAGGGGAGCACCATTGCTGATGAGGAGGGTAACTTCGCTTTCCGCATGCCCGTAGGTAGGTTCTCCGGCCCCAATGTTACCGCTACCGCCACAGACGCCGAGGGCAACACCTCACGGTTCTCGTCCCCGGAATCCTCGCGCACTCCAGTTGTGACCAGGGAATTGCCAAACATTGTGGCTCCTACACAAGTCTCCATCGAGCCCAAGGTGGTGGGCACTAACCTGGGGTTGGCCCTCTTCTCCGTGCTCTTCTTCGGCCTCACCTCCACCATCTTCAACTCGATCCTAGTGGATTACCGCGACCAATTAGTTGGCACTTTCGGCAGGCTCATTCCTCGGCCCCTGACAGGGGTCCTCGGCAAGGTTGCCCCATCTCTTTGCGGCGTGACCGAAGGGGGTCGAGGCAGGCTCCTGCTCATGTGGCTGACGGTGCTCCTTGTGACCTCGGCTATCGAATCATTTCTAGCCCCCGGCGTTGGGGTCTTAAGCCCCGAGAGGCTGGGGATATTGATGACTTTGTTCATCTCTGCGGTGGTGGTGAGTGGGCTGGAGTTGGGCTCGGATCTATACGCACATGGACGTTGGGCTCCCACAATAAAGGTCGAAAGCAAGATCCAATGGATAGGTATAGCCATCGCGGTGGCCTGCGTGATATTATCTCGGGCCTTGGACTTCAAGCCAGGCTATCTATACGGGATAGTGGGGGCCATATATCTCCTGCCCAAGCTCGCAGATATCACCAACTCTGGCAAGAGGGCCATCTTCGTCCTACTGTCCGTTTTCGCTGGGGCCTTGATTCTCTGGATAGCCACGGCCTTCTTGCCCGCTGCCCTCGCTGAACTAGAGCCCCTCTTCCTAACCATCTTCCTGATCAGCCTGCAAGGGGTGTTCTTTGAGCTCTTCCCCTTGGCCGTCACCGATGGGGGCAACATCTGGAGCTGGAGAAGAGGTGTTTGGTTCGCCTTCTTTTCGGTCGTTTTCTTCTGCTTCTACCACTTCCTGCTCAACCCCACCGCCTCTGACGTACAAGCCTTGCAGCAAAATGGCGTCCAGACGTTGCTGATCTCGATTGTGGTTTTCGGGCTATTCACTCTATTGCTGTGGTTGCTTTTCCCCTTCCGATTGGAGCGCAAGAGAGCCAGCGGAGGCTAGAGGTCTCCAACTAGGTTGTGGCGGCTTTGTGCGGGAGAGGCTTGCCCTTTAAGGTGCCGCCGAGCCCTTCCACGGCCCCTTGTGCCAGGATGCAGATCACAGTAGATGAAGCCCCTTCCATCCTCACCGGAAGGGGCTGTTTTTTTGTCGCTTTAGAGATGCTAGGCGACATCTATGCAATTTTGCGAGAAGAGGCATGAGAATTCGAGGTGGGAGATATCTAGGTATGAGTATAGTGGATATCAGTGCGCCCGCCCACAGGTAGCCTGCTCTCCGTCCAGACCCGTAACTTTTATGGAGATAGCGCGGCCACTAGTTGTACCGACCGGCTGGCCAGGTCGATGAAAGGCTGGGGATAGAGCCCCATGACCAGAGTCATGACCATGGTGATGGCCAACGCAGCCACTAAGGAAGGAGGAATAGCGAGGGGAGCAGTCTCCTTGGCCGGGAGGAAGAAGATCTGTCGCACCACGTTAAAGTAGTAGTAGAGGGAGATCACGCTGTTTATTACTCCCACCACCGCTAGGAGCAGGAAGAGGTTGCTACCCTTCTGTATGGCGGCTCCGAAGACGAAGAGTTTGCCCAAAAATCCTCCGGTGGGGGGTATCCCGGCCAGGGACATGAAGAAGACCACCATGGCTGCAGCCAGGAAGGGAGCCCGACGGACCAATCCAGCATAGTCGGCGATCTCATCGGAACCGGCGGCGTGGCCGAAGGCTACCACGGCCACGAAGGCCCCTAGGTTGGTGAAGAGGTAAGCCAAGATAAAGAGGAGCACCCCCGGGATCCCCACCGTCTCTGGCCCTAGGGAGACCAAGCCCACTACTATGTAACCTACCTGGGCGATGCCGGAATAGGCCAACATGCGCTTGATGTTGCTCTGCTGGATGGCCACTAAATTCCCGAAGGTCATGCTCACCAGGGAGAGGCCGGCCAGGATGGCCACCCAATCCACTTGATAGGCCGGGAGGGCGGTCAATAGCACCCGGATGAGGACGGCGAAGCCGGCGGCCTTGGGTCCCACGGAGAGGAAGGCGGCCACCGGGGTGGGGGCTCCCTCATAGGCGTCGGGGCTCCACTGGTGGAAGGGGACCAGGGCTATCTTGAAGCCGAAACCAGCCAGCATGAAGACGATGGCCGGCAATATTAGCCAGGGGGCGGAGGCGGCGAAAGAGGAAGGGGAGAGGAGG